>DATCFQ010000726.1:0-5103 GCA_036509495.1 Caulobacteraceae bacterium | reverse complement strand
GTCGTCCGACAAGCGCCGCCGCGGCGGTAAACGGGGATCAAGCCTGATCGGGCGTTAAGCTTTACCGGAGGCCGTTTCCCGCTAACCGCAATTCTTAGCCAGAGGTTAACGCCGGGCGCGGAAGCTTGTCCGCGGGCCAGTCGGGGCTCGAGCCAGTAACGCGATGACGACATGGAATCGCGCATCACCTTCTCGCTCGTGGGAGCGATCTGCCTCTGGGTCTCCGGACCGGCCGTGCTCGCCGCCGAGCTCATCGTCTGGCTGCGGACCGGCCAGTGGCCGCCCTGGACGTTCGGCGACGGCTGCACCTTCATCGGCCTGGCGCGGCCGATCATCACCTGGGCGGAGGCGCAGCAGGTCTGCGACTGGATCTGGACTTGGCCTCTCTGGCTGGGCCTGTTCGTCGCCACCACCGTCCTCGCCGCCCTGATGCCGCACGCCCGCCACGACTGATCGAGCCAGAGGGAGCCAAAGGCCCGGCCGTGGGTTTTAGCCTCAGCTCTACTGAAGGCGCGCGCCATGAAGATCCCCGCACTGGTCCTGCTGCCGGTCCTGGCCCTGGCGCCGGCGGCGGCCCACGCCACCGATGTTTCCGGCCTCTGGCAAGTGTCGACCAGCATCGCCCAGACGCCGGTGGTCATGGACTGCAGCATCCTGCAGATCGGGGTGGACCTGTCAGGCTGGTGCGAACCCGAGAGCGCCGGCGCCAGCCCCGTCGCCCTGACGGGCTCGCTCGACCGGACCCAGGCGACCTGGGGCTATGACCTGACCGTCCAGGGTCAGCCGGTGCATCTCGCCTACCAGGGGACGCTGGCGTCCGACAGCATGGGAATGACCGGCGGCCTGTCCTACGGCGGTGGCGCGGCCGCCGGCCTCACCGCCGTGCGGAAATAGGCCCCAGCGCCTCCAGCAGCGGACGCAGGAAAGCCTCGTAGCGGCTCCAGCGCCCCACCGATGCGGCGTAGATCGGCTGGCGCACCTGCAGGGCGCTGGCGGTGCGGATCCGCCGCTCGCCGCGGCGCAGATCGATCCGTCCCGGCCCCGGATCGAGGCCGCAGTGGGCCAGGATGCGGCGGCTTTCCCCATCGACATCGGCGACCAGCGTCTCGTAGTCGACTTGCAACAGGGCGTCGGCAGGCAGCACCTGGAGCCAGTGCTCCATCAACTGCTCGTAGGCGCGGTGGTAGCGGCCGAGTTCGCCGAGATCGAAGCTGTAGGGCGCGCCTGCGCCGAACAACTTGGAGAAGCAGGACACGCAGGTGTCGCGGGCGTCTCTTTTGGTGACGATGATCTTGGCGTTCGGCAGCGCCAGGCGGATCAGGCCGACGAAGCGGAAATTGTCGGGGCGTTTGTCGACCACGCGCAGGGCGTCCGGCGCCGCCGCCGCGAGTTGGCCGACATAGCGCGCGCCGATCTCGCGCAGCGCCTTGGCCGGCAGGCGGGAGACGCCGGCGGGATACTGCAGTTGTCGGCCGCCGGCGACCGGTTGGGCCGCGACCGATTGCGGGAACGCCGCCGTCTCGCCCGCGGCGAACACGCCGGACTGGCTGGCGAGGATCTGCTCCACCAGGGTGGCGCCCGACCTCGGCATGCCGACGATGAATACCGGCAGAGCCGAGGGATCGCCCTTGCCTTGCTTGGCCGCCATCAGCTCCGGCGTGAAGGTCGTCCGGATGGCCTGGAGCTGCTTCAGCGCCTGGCCCTCGTCATAGGCGATCTGGGTCCGGCGCAGCGCATTGCCGTCGGCGAACCGCTGGAACGCCGCAGCGGCGTCGCCCGCCTCGTCCAGCGCCTGGCCGAGCGCGAAGTCCAGTTCGATGCGGTCCTGCGGCGTCAGGCCCACGGGATCGCGGGCGATGGCCTGCATGGCTCCAAGATGCGGGTCCGCCGGCTGGAGGCGCCGGGCCTGGGTCAGATGGTAGTAGTAGCGGACCGCGTGCGGGGCGCTGCGGATAGCGCGTTCGAAGGCGGCGGCGGCCTCTTCCGCGCGGCCGAGCTCGACCAGCACGACGCCCTTGTTGTCGAGGGCCTCGGCGTAGGCCGGATGGAGCGCGAGCGCGCGGTCGAAGCTGGCCAGGGCCTCGGGCGCCCTGCCCAGGCCTTCCAGGGGATCACGCCCCTGGGCCAGCGCCCTGCCGCGGTTGTTCCAGGCCTCGGCGTAGTCGGACTTGAGTTCGAGCGCGCGTTCGAAACTGGCCAGGGCGTCGGCCTGGCGGCCGAGGTCCATTAGCGCCACCCCCTTGTTGTTGTGGGTGAACACATGGTCGGGCCTGATCTCGAGCGCACGCTCGTAGCTCGCTACGGCCTCCGAGGCGCGACCGAGATCGCGTAGCGCCACGCCTCGGTTGGCCAGGGCCGGCAGATGATCGGGCTGCAGCGCCAAGGTGCGGTCGTAGCTGCCCAATGCCTCCTCGAGCCGGCCCAGGCGGATGAGGGCGTTGCCGCGGCCGTTCCAGGCCTCGGTCAACCGCGCCTCCAGGGCGAGGGCGCGGTCGTAGCAATCCAGGGCGTCTTGAGGCGCGCCCAGGCCACTGTGCACGACCCCCAGCCTCGACCAGGCGGGAGCGTCGTCGGGCCGCGCGCGGAGGGCGGCAGCCAGGAGTTGGCGGGCTTCAGGCAGGCGTCCGCGTTCCTGCTCGAGGAAACCCAGGAAGCGCAGGGCGGCCGGCTGGCCGGGCTCGGCGGCGAGCACCGCCCGATAGAGCCGGTCGGCCTCGTCGAGCGCGCCCGACCGGTGACGCTCCAGCGCCTGGTCCAGTACGGCCTCTACACCGCCGTCACCGCGCCCGCTCGGGGATGTCTCTTGCATTGGCGACCTTCCGCCGGCGCAGGCGCCCGAATGACGGACCGCGGCGATGGCAACCTAGCAGATCGATCAATCCGAGAGGACGCGCGGAACCACGCCTCGGATCATCTGTTGCTCCCTCCGAGGCCCCCGATTGGATTTCCTTGCTGAAACAGTCTGCAATAAAGTCGCCATGAACGGAGCCGTGGCCGCGGCCCCGTGGCGGGTTCGGGGGGACCCCATGAGCAACGACGAAGTCCCGACCGGCGACATCGATGGGATGCTGGACGCGATCCGCAGCGACTGGCGCCGTCTCGGGGCGTCGAGCAACGCCTTCCAGCAGCGCCGCATCCGCCGGGACATGCAGGCTCGCTTCGAGGATCTCAGTCGCCAGCTGGCGGGTGATCGCGAGCCCTGAGGCGGGCGTTCAGAGCGCGTTAGGCGAAAGTGTGTGCGGTTTCGCCGACCGAACGCGCTCCAAGTCTAAGATTCTAGAGCACGATTCAGCGGTCAGGTGATTCCGCCTGACCCCATCGTGCTCTAGGCGCCGGCGAGCGCCAGGCCCCGATGTTCGAGCATGGGTCCGATGTCCGGATCCTTGCCGTAGAAGGCGCGGAACATCTCGCCATAGTCGCCGGTGTGGCCGCGCGAGAGGATCAGGTCGCGGAACCGCTGGCCGTTCTCGCGGGTGAGCCCGCCGTGTTCGATGAACCAGCGGTACGCCCCGACATCCAGCATCTCGGCCCACAGATAGGCGTAATAGCCGGCGGCATAGCCCCCGCCCCAGACGTGCTTGAAGTAGCTGGAGCGATAGCGCGGCGGCACGATTTCGAAATCCACGCCCGCCGCCGTCAGCGCCTGGGCTTCGAAGGCATCTACCTCCGGCGCCGGCGCGTCGGCCGTCAACATGTGCCACTGCATGTCCAGTTGGGCGGCGGCCAGGATCTCGCCCATGGCGTAGCCCTGGTTGAAGCGCGCCACGGTCTGGATCTTCTGCGCCAGCGCCTGCGGCATCGGCGCGCCAGTCTGGTGATGCACCGCGTAGCGGCTGAACACCTGCGGATGCATCGCCCAGTGTTCATTGAACTGGGAGGGCAGCTCCACGAAGTCGCGGGCCACCGCCGTACCGGACAGGCTCGGGTACTGCTGGTCGGCGAACAGGCCGTGCAGGGCGTGGCCGAACTCATGGAACAGGGTGGTCACGTCGGACGAGCCGATCAGCGCCGGCTGGCCGGGCGCGGGCTTGGGGAAGTTGCAGACGTTGTAGACCACCGGCTTGGTCCCGAGCAGCTTGGACTGGCCGACGAAATTGCCCATCCAGGCTCCGCCAGCCTTGTTGTCGCGCTTGAAGAGATCGAAATAGATCAATCCAATAGTCGATCTATCCTCATCCAACACCTCATAGACAGAGACGTCTGGGTGATAGACCGGCAGGTCGGTGCGCGGCTTCAGGGCGACGCCGTAGAGCTGGCCGGCGGCATGGAAGACGCCGTCCTGCAGCACCCGGTTCAGCTCCAGGTACGGCTTCACCTCATCCTGATCGAGGTCGTACTTCTGCTTGCGCAGCTGCTCGGCGTAGGTCTCCCAGTCCCACGGCTTCAACGCGAAGTTCTGCCCGCCCTGGGCGATCAGCGCCTGCAGTTCCTCCGCCTCCGCCGCGATGGCGGCGGCCGTCACCGGCGCCAATTGGCCGAGGAAGTCCTGCACGGCCTCGGGTGTCCTGGCCATCTGGTCGCTCAGCGCATAGGCGGCGAAGCTCTCGAAACCAAGCAACCGCGCCTTCTCGGCCCTGAGGCCGGCGATGCCGGCGACGGTGGACCGCGTGTCGTTGTCGTCGCCCTGCTCGGCGCGGGTCCAACCATGCAGGAACAGCGCCTCGCGCACCCCGCGATCATCGAGCCGGGCCAGCGCCGGCTGTTGGGTGGTGTTGGCCAGGGGCAGCACCCATCGGCCGTCCAGGCCCCTCGCCTTGGCGTTCTCGGCGGCGGCGGCGATCTCCTGGGGGTCGAAGCCGGCCAGGCGGGCCTCGTCGTCGACCACGAAGGCCGCGGCCTTGTCCGCCGCCAGCAGCTTCTGCTCGAAGCGGGTCTGCAGGATCGAGAGCTGTTCGTTCAGCGCCTTCAGCCGGCCCTGGTCCGGCCCGTTCAGCTCCGCTCCCGCCTTGACGAAGTCCTCGTAGACCACCTTGACCAGCTGTAGCGCCTCTTGGTCCAAGCCCTGCCCGTCCCGCTGGGCGTGGACCGCCCGCACCCGGGCGAACAGCCTGGGGTCCATGTAGATGGCGTCGTGGTGGGCGGCCAGCCGCGCGGCCAGCTCGA
>DATCFQ010000725.1:0-7897 GCA_036509495.1 Caulobacteraceae bacterium | reverse complement strand
AACATACCAGGCGGTACACGTAAAGAGTCTTGAAAGCCAACGATTCCGAGCCCTGATCACCGCACGAAAGCTGGTGAAATCTAAGACAGTGGACGTCCAAAATTGTATTCAAGGGCTTCTAGACGGATTCGGCCTGCGGTTTGATTCTGGCCGATTTGCGTCGTTCCACCGCAGGACGCAAGAGGTAATTTGCAAACACCCAGCAGTGGGGAGGATCATTTGTCCTCTTCTTGAAATCCGAACCAAGCTGCTCGCGGAAATGGCGGAATATGAACGGCAGATCGAAGAGGTGGCGCGCGACGACTCGGTCTGTCAGCTGCTAATGACCGCGCCCGGTGTGGGCGCCCTTACGGCGCTGCTTTTTCGAACTTCCATCGACATGCCAACAAGGTTTAGACGGTCGCGTGACGTCGGGCCGCATTTGGGTCTCGTGCCGAAGACGTACCAATCAGGTGCAACTGAGCGGCGAGGCAGGATCAGTAAGCGAGGAGATGCCGCCGTCCGGGCTGCGCTCTATTGCGCGGCGCTGACATCACTTCGCGGTAACACGCGGTCGTCCTGGCTGAAAAGTTGGGGCCAACAGGTGGCAAACCGGCGCGGGAGAAAGCGAGCCGCCGTCGCCATCGCACGGCGCCTGGCCGTTGTCTTGCACCGGATGTGGGTGACAAATTCACCTTTCCGATGGGAACTTGGCTCAGTAGAGCGTGCTAGTCCGGCGTGAAGTCCTCGGTGAAGCCATGCCGTCTCCCAGGGTGCAGCCATCTGGACTGCGTCAAGCGTGGTGATGCCGCTTCTCCTTGTCTTCCATGCCTGCCTAGAGCGCTTTGAGGCTCCCTAGGAAAGGGCGAGTAAGCACGTACGGCAGATTGAGCTGTCGATGGCCAAGGTTCGTAAGGTGTCCTGCGCTGCTCGCCTCCCGTTCCCGACTTTAGCCTCTTCGCATGACATCCAGCGCCCATGAGTACGCCTGGAACTTGAAGACCGTGACAGGCACGCCAAGCGTGGCGCAGACTGACCGCAAAACCACCGTCGGCGCGCATTTCAGAAGGGCTCACTGCAGGTAGCGTTTCGGGTCCACTTCGGTCGTTGGAGGCCGCCGCATTTTCAAGCTGAGGCCCGACCGCCATTCGACGAAATGACATTTTTGGCTCGGATGAGAAATCCATTGCCAAGCTTGTCGGTTGTGTTTTCGTCGCTGCGTGCGGTCCCCTATGGGCGCGACCCTGAGCATGCGTACTGGAATCCCGGGTCGGACATGCTGAGGCGATCCTGGCAATTAGCGGCGGCTCCAACCTCCAACCGGGGCCGTCGGCTCCGGCCCGTAGTTGGCTTGGCGGGGCCCCGGCCGAAAACTCGGGGCCTTGTTGATTCAAACGACGGCCGAAGGCCCCAAATGGGGCTCACCGCGGGGGCCCGATGGCCACGCACGGGCGTCTGTTGCCGAAAAGCGCTGGATCGACGGTCTCGGCCGTCCCGCAGGCGTCTTGGGCGCGGTGGATGAGACTTCGCTGCCGGGGCGAGGCGCGCGCAGGCGTGCATGCAAAAGCCAAGCCCACCCCGTTCGTCCTCCTTTTGGAGGATTGTCGGATTGGGGCTGGCCGGGAGGTGGTGCTTCCTGCGGGTCGGCCTTCGTGTTAGCGTTGCTTGGATGTCATCGCAAGAAGCCGTGCCAACGCGGAAGCGACGAGCCCCGAAGCCGAAAGGCGAGACCGTCGCTGTCGGCGTCCGCCTCCAGCCACCCGACCTGGCCGACCTAGACTCCTGGATCGCACAACAACCCGAACCGCGGCCCCCGCGGCCTGAGGCGATCCGTCAGCTAATCGGGATGGCGTTATGGGGACGGAAGCGTGCGTAAAGTTAGCGCGCGCCGGGCTCAACCGCTGGTGTGGGACCTCTCGGAGGTCGGCGCCCTGCCGGAGGACGAGCTGGACAAAGTGGTCGAGCAGATCGCTACGGCTCTGGTCGCGGCCGGCGTTACCGAGGGAGAGCTCGACGATCTGCAACGCGTCGCCGATCATTTGGCCGAGGAGGCGCGCCACATGCAGCGCCCGAGTTGATCACCAAGCAGCCGAAGCGGTCAAGCCGTCCGGCGGTCATCCGGGCTTCGCTGTATCTGATGGCGGAGAGAGGCCAGCTGGTGCAGGCCAGCATGAGCAACGAGGCGCCCCAATCGGCTCAATACGTCCGAATCTTCCCTTAGCTCCGGGTTCCAGACATTCGCGCGCCCGGCCAAATGGGGGCGATCGGCCCTCCGCCCACCCTACCCCGTTGCCGCAAGCCAAGCGTGGCGGCAGTGGAGCCCCTCGCCGGCGGCTGGATTTTTCTTCACCTGCGGCCGCCAAGGGTTGCTTGGGGAACTTAGCTCAAAGCGAATTGGCGGTAGTTGGGGCTGATGATGCAGTCCAGGACTACGGAGAACCCGCCTCATGTTGCCGATAGATGCTGCCGCAATAGCTGCGTTGGGAGCCGTCTTGACCGGTTTGGCCGCTCTGGTTTTGGACGATCCGACGTAGGCCATGAAGGTCACGGGATTGGCCGCATCATAATCGATGATCGCCAGATCAAACTGGCCGAGGTGCAGATGGATGAGGTCGCGCCTGTCCATGGTTGGCTTGAGGGCCTGAGCTTCAGCGGATGGTTGCAGTCGGAAAGGGCCTCGCAAAGTTTGCGGTTGGCCTGGGCGCGGGCCCAGGAGCGGCTGCTCAGGACGAAGGCCAGCCCCCCGTCCGAACCGCGCATCCTCAACCTCGATGCTAGACGTCGAGTTTATCATGACCTTGCGTCGTCGCTGTGAACTCCTTAGCAACATGCCAGCCTGGATTTCTTTGACTACGGCCCAACATCTTTGGCGCTTGACCCTAGTCCTTGGTTTTGCGCGCACACCTTGCTGCCAAGTCCAAGGCTTTCGCGAGGTCGGCGCCAACAGGCTCGTCGCGCAACGGCTCAAGGATCCGCTCGAGTTTGGGCGATAGGCGGGAATCGCGCGCCAGTACGGTAATTGCCATCTCCTTATGGTGCGCGTCCAGACGCCACCAAGCGTCGAATATCGGAGCCAGCAATTCGAACATTATCTTGCACCACCGTACCGCGCAGTTTTTCGTCAGCCCTAAGAGCCAGACTTGCTCGCGTGCGATATTGATTGGAAGCGAGTGGAACGCGCCGGTCAAGTGGGCCACCATGGCCCTCTGGGTTCCCGCAATCTCCGATTCCCGACCAGTGCACCGACGCAAAGATAGGATTCACGGATCGGTCGGTTCGTGCGAGTCTGGCAGCATGGCCCAGACCGTATCTGTCATCGTCTCCGCCGAGGATCGCGCACGCTTGGCTGTGATCGCCGGCGACCGCAGCCGGCCGCTGAAGCGTTTCGTTGAAGAAGGCGGGATTTGGCGTGGGGGAGTGTTGGGCTGTGCTTGGCCCAACCGCTCCTCAGGCCATTGCGGGTTCGGTCGGCGGGATGAGCTTGGCGAGCTTGCGGAGGTTCTGTGCGGTGGCGGCGAGGAGGAACTCATCGCGGGCGCCGCAGGGGCCGCGTAATCGCAGCCGGTCCAGCTTCAGGATGCGCTCGAGGTGGGCGAACAGCATCTCGACCTTCTTCCGCTCGCGCCTCGAGGTGACGTAAGCGTCGGTCTTAGCGATGTCGCGGGCGAAGTCCCTGGCGCCTTCATGGATGGAGCGGGTCACCTTGCGCGCCGGTGTGTTGGGACACAGCGGCTCTTGAGTGCGCAGGCGTCGCAGTCGGCCTTGCTCGCCCGGTAGCGGTGCGAATTGACACTCCCGAGCGGAGCGACGCCCCGGGAGGGAGTGGAAGACGGCGCCGATTCTGTAGCAGCGACCGACCTTTGTCGATCGACTGCGGTTTCAACCGAGCCGCTCCAAGTCCAGATGACCCCATCAAGCGCCAATCGAGCGCGTAGAGAACGCAGACACCCGAAGCGTCAATCAGCTCAGGACCGAGCGACCGCCCATTGACCTATTGGAGAACACAATCGGCCGAAAGCCGACCGTCTCACCATGGGTGCCCAACCCGGAAAGGCGGACGCCGGCGTGGGTACATGCCGCCGAGGTATGGAGCGGCCGCCCTCGCGTTTGCCGTTTCTCCGGCAGATTGCTAGAGTGATGCCGCAGCGGCCCAAGTTGCGCGAGTCCACTCGGTTAAATTGCGCGTCATCGCGGAAAAGTGCCGGTAGCTTGCGATGAACACAGCGCACTTTCCCTTAATGTTCGCGGCCGCGGCGAGTATCGCCTTTCCAGGCGCTCGCGCGGCAACAGCGCCGAAGTCCATCAATGAATTTTGCCAGGCGAACCCAAATCTTGATTTCCCTGGCCGTGCCTTCTACGGGCCGCATTACAAGGATGGCATCCTTCCCCGGGACGTGGCCGCGGTCGGGGCGACGAACTGGCGCTGCAGCGATGGCAAGGTCTATGTCTGCGCCGGCGGGGCGTCGGGAAGCGCTTGCAAGAAGATGAATCCAAGCCGCGAGCCTTCCCAGGATATCCGGCAGACCTGCGAAGACAATCCCGGGCAGGATTTCGTCTCCACCGCTACCATCGGCAACTCCTCGTCGACTTGGCGGTGCCAGGGCCCGACCGCGAAAATCATCGCGACCGTGCCGCTCGACGGCCGCGGATTCATGGTGCAGACCTGGGCTCTCCTCTTCGACGCGCGCGGCAAACTCAATATCGGCGTCGAACTAGGCGCCGATCCCAGATAGTCCCGGCAACAGCTCAGCCCGACATAGCGCGGTCAAAGGAGTGACGAATGAAGTCAATGATCGTACCGGGACTGGTTGCGCTGATCGCCCTTGGTCCTGCGTCGACCGTTCATGCCGAAGGCAGTTCCACGACGATATTCGCATGTTCAATCGGCAAGAAAACGGTTTCCGTGACGCGCGCCGACGGTCGGCTCACCTATCATTACGGGATTGGTATCAAGGACGAAATGTCGATCGTCGGTATCCCAACCTCGGGAAATGTCCTCCAGATGACCCAACGGTTCGCCGGAATGGAATACCAGCTTCGATTCAGGAACGGCGAATACAGCTACATCGTCTACGATAGCGAGGGCAACAGTCGGGTGGGTGCCACAGCGAGTTCGGGCCTTGTGATTATGCAGGGTACGAAGCAGATCTCTGACCGGTCGTGCGGGCGATTTACAGAATTCGCGGTCTCCGTCGACTCGCTCGGAATTCCAGAGGACACAGACGCTTATTCCGCGATGTAGATGGTCGGCGGTTTCAGGCCAGCGACCGAATTCTATTGGGTCGCCCATGCGGGGTATCCACACGCATACGCTAATAACGGTGCTCCGCATGGCGCCACCATAATCCCCAGATGGGCAGCGCCAGCGGCGCTCATCGTTTTCGCAATACCGGTGGCATCGTCGTGGCGTCGCGGGGCGGCGGGTTAAGGACCGAGGACGCCGGAGGCTAAGATTGTTGCCATCGGGAGAGCAAACGGTGTGGTCATCCATGGGCGAGATTGAGATGATCAAGGGGCTATCAATCACGGAGGATCCAGGACCCTTCTTCAGTTTCATCGCACCGCCATTCCAGCTTAATCATGGCCAAGTGCGTGCCTAGGTTGGATGAGTGGCCGTTGAGTGGCGGTCCAGCGCGGATGCGCGTCGCCATCCCGTGCAAATTTGTCAATCTCTCAGGCGCGCTCTTCAGATTTGAACGTGTCGGACTGGAGCTCGCACGCCGCGGCCACGAACTGGCGTTCGTGGCGCTCAGCGGCGACACCAATGCCCGGCGGCCGACAGCCTTTCCCGTCCTCACATTGGCGGAGGCCGAGCATCAGGCGTGGGACGTCGTCATGCTACCCGGCGCCGGTTTCCCCGAGACCATGTTCGATGATCTCCGGAAGCTACGCCGCGAGAACTTCGGCGTTCGGCTTCAGCACGTGTTGAACGACCGGACCCGCGCCGGGGCATTCCTGCGGGTCAACCGCTTGTTCGAGCCACACCGGGTCGTGTTCAACAACCGGCACTGGCGGCCGGGCGACTTCACCGATTTCCAGGCCGAGACGTTCCACTTCCTCGAGGGCGCCGTCGACACCGGGCTCTTCAAACCTGTACGGGGCAAACGCTCGAACATCTCTGTCATAGGCGGGCTCTCCAGCAAGAATCCGGCGCTGGTGATCGAGGCGGGTGCGCTGCTGGGCATGAAGGTGCGGCTGTTCGGAAGCGGCGAGAGACTTCCCGCCCCCCTACCCGCGCACGTCGAGTGGGTGGGCCCCCTTGCGGACGACGAGCTCCCCGCATTCTACCGCTCCGTTGACGTGGTCGTTCACACGGAGGAGTACGCCGGCTGGGCAAACCTTGTCGCGGAAGCCATGGCGAGCGGGGTCCCTGTGGTCTGCACTGAACACGGGACCTTGGCTATGGCTGAGGACGGCAAGACAGCGCTCGTGCTTCAGGTGCCTGCACCGGATGCGATTGCGCATGCGGTGGCGCGGCTGAAGAACGAGGCCGGTCTCGCATCAAAGCTGGCGGCCGGCGGCATCCGTCGGATCGAAGCCTTTGACTGGTCTTCCTACGTCGACCAGCTCATTTCGCTCTGCTCGCGGCCCGAGTACGCAGACTATCTCTGGGCGCCGGAGTGGGGACTTCACGGCAAGTGGCCGCTGCAAATACGCACGCGAGGCTTGGACCCAGTACTCAACCGGGTCGGAGGCGCGAGCGTGCTCGACCTCGGCTGCGCAGAAGGATTCGTGGCGCGGCTCTGTCTGGAACGGGGCGCAATTTGCGCTCACGGGGTTGAACTGATGCCGACGCGGACCGCACAGGCGCGCAGGCTCTGCGCCGGGCTTGCCGGCGCGGCCTTCTGGTCAGCGAGTCTGGCCCGATGGGACGAGGTAATCCGGAATGGCGCGGAGGTGATGCTGCCGAGCTACGACGTAGTCCTCTATCTCGGCGTCCATCATCATTTGCCAGTCCACACGCGGCTACAGATCCTGGACCGCGTCATTGGGGTCACGGGGCGCCTTCTTGCCATTCGCGTACCGGAGAACGTGTTCGAGGACGATGCCCTGGCTAGCCGTATCGAGGAGAGCGGGCTGCGTCTGATAGGCCCCGCGATACCGGCTGCGAGGGCAGGCAGCCTCAGGATATATGAGAGGATCGAGTGAGGCAGATCATCTCGTTTCCGAAATCGGGACGAAGCTGGGTCCGCTACGCGCTCCATACATTGGGCGTGGAGCGGGACATCCGATTCCACCACGACGGATTCGAGTATAACGACGCCACACGCCCGCCGCTGGATTTTGACCTCGCAGCCCGGCGCGCGCGCTATGAAGGGCAGGGCCCTATCGTATATCTCTCCCGTGATCCCCGCGACCTGATGGTGAGCTTCTACCACCAAATCACCGGCCGTTTTGCGGACCTATTCGGGTATGAGGTTGAACTCCAGGAGTTCCTGCGCGACCCCTACTTCGGGGCGGCGCAGCTGCTCAGGTTTCAGGCGCAATGGGCCGGCCTATGCAACGAGGGAATCGCGCTGCATGTTCGATACGAGGCGCTGCATGAGGATTTCGCACGTGAGTTCGGGCGGCTAGCGCGTGCCCTAGGCTACGGGTTTAGCGACGCCGAACTCGCAGTAGCCGCCTCCGCGGCAAACATCGAGAATATGCGTGCAGTGGAAGTTTCGGGGGAGTTCTCGGGCAAGTGGCTGCGTCTCAGAAACAACTCGCCCAAAGTGCGCAGGGGCCGCGTGGGAGCCCATGTCGGGGTGCTGAGCCCATCCGATCTGCAGTGGCTCGAAGACCTTGTTCAGGCCCTTGGAAACGACGACGGTGGGGGCCCCGCTCGGCGCTGAAGCGTTCGGTTAGACCTCAGCAGTCTTGCGCAGCACTGCCAACTTTCCGACCACCTCTAACGGCACGTATTGGCCCGAGTTCA
>DATCFQ010000724.1:0-5688 GCA_036509495.1 Caulobacteraceae bacterium | reverse complement strand
ACTCTCGCTGGGCGGCCTGCATCTGGACATCGATGGTGTCGACCTGGGCCCTGGCCTGGGCGAGGCCGGCCGCCGCCGTCTGGGCGGCGAGGCGCGGCTGGTCGTCCTCGAGCCGGGCCAGGACCTGGCCCTTCCTGACCGTGTCGCCCTCCTGGACGAAGACCTGACGCACGATCCCGGCGGTGCGCGCCGCCACCTGGATGACGCCGCCCTCGACGTCGGCCTTGCCGCTGGCGATGGCGGCATAGGGGGTGTTCAGCGGATGCGACTTGGCCACCGCTTCGGCGCGGGCTTTCTGCGCATTCATGCGGCTCATGGTCAGGCCGCCGACCATCACCACGATGACGGCGAGCACGCCGAGCCAGAAAGTGGGTTTGCGGAGCAGGGTCATGATGCCTCTATCAAGGTCGCGGCGCCGTCGCTCGGCGTGACCGCCGCGGACTCCAGGATTTGGCCGTCCTCGAGATGGATCACGCGGTCGGCGTAGATTTCGAGCCGCACGTCATGGGTGACGCAGATCACCGCCGCGCCGTGCTCCTTCGCCGCACGATGCAGCAGCTTCATCACGACCTGGCCGTTCTCGCCGTCCAGCGCCGAGGTGGGCTCGTCGGCGAAGATCAGTTGCGGCGATTTGGCGAGGGCGCGGGCGATGGCGACGCGCTGCTTTTCGCCGCCGGAGAGCTCCGACGGGCGCTGGCGCACCCGCGGCTTCATCCCGACTTCGCCCAGCGCCCGCATGGCCCGCTCGCGCGCCTGGCTGCGCGGCACGCCCTGGTACTTCAGCACCACCTCGACCTGCTGCAGCGCCGTCAGGGCGGGGAACAGGTTGAAGCCCTGGAACACGAAGCCGCAGTGGTCGAGCCGGAAGCGGTCGATCTTGCCTTCGGGCAGGCGCCAGAGGTCCTGGCCAAGCGCGGTGACCTTGCCCTCGTCGGGCCTGAGCAGGCCCGACATGCAGGCCATCAGCGTCGACTTGCCTGAGCCCGACGGGCCCATCACCAGCGAAAGCTCGCCATGATAGGCCTCGAAGCCGACCTGCTTGAGCACCTCGACCTTGGAGCGGCCGCTCTTGAAGGCCTTGCAAAGGCCGCGGGCTTCCAGCGCGATGCGGCTCATCTCAGAAGGTCCGCAGGCTGGCTCTTCTTGAGGATGCCCAGCGACAGCATGCCCGAGCCCAGGGCGATGAACATCAGCAGCAGGACCGCCCCGATGATGTAGCTGGCCGGGAACGACATCGGCACGCCGCCGGCCTTTCCCAGCGCCGCCACGCCCCAGACGAAGACGGCCGTTGCCATCAGGCCCACGACTCCCACCCAGAAGGCGAGTTCCAGGACGATGCGGCGCAGCGAGCCGACCGAGACGCCCAGCGCCCTGAGCGAGGCGAATTCCTTGATGTTGGCCAGGATCGCGCCCCTGAGCGTCTGCCAGGTGATGCCGACCCCGATGAACACGCCGAGCACGATGGTGAAGTTCATCATCACGCCGATGACCTGCTCCTTCATCAGGGCGCTGTCGTTGGCGCGGGCGAGTTCATTGCGGGTCCAGGCGCGGAATGAGCCCTTGCCCATCACGTTCAGCTGGTCGCGCACCTCGATCGCGCGCTTGGGGTCGCGGATTCGCACCATCAGGGCGCCGGACCGCTCCGGATCGGGCGCCTGGAGCAGGGTCAGGGTGTCCCGCGACAGGATCAGCATGGGCCGATTGATGTTGGCGTAGTTGTGCAGGAGCCCTCGGATCCTGACGATGTGACCGTTGAGGATGGCCTTGTCGCCCAGCCTGACCCCGAGCTGTTTCAGGGCCGACTCGTCGAGCACCACCGAGAACGGGGCGGACAGCGCCTGGCGGATATCGGGCCCGTAGTCGGTGGGCCAGGTGACGGCGCCGGGCTGCAGGTCCACCGCCATCAGCTGCACATAGTCCTGCTTCACCTTCTGGCCGGGGCGCGGGAAGTTGCGGAACGCGGCGCCCGAGCCGGCCATGTCGGCGACCTGGACGACCTCAGGGTCGAGGTAGAGCAGCGGCATGATCCGGCGCGGCAAGCTCGAGTCGCCGTTCATCAGGCTCTCGGAATGGGGCGCGGTGACCATGATGTCGGCCGGAGAGCGGTCGATGGTGGCGGTGAACGATTTGCCGATGCCGACGAACATCCCGACCTCGGCCAGGATCAAGAGGCCCGAGAAGGCGAGTGCGATCACCGCCGCCAGATAGCGGCGCCATTCGTAGATCAGGGTCGAGAGAGCCAGGGACACCGGGTCATCCTTCCGCCGGACGCCGGGTTGTCGCGCCGACCATGGCGAGGGGCCAGTTAAATCGCGGTAAGGCTCCGCTCTCAGCCAGGCAGGGTGACGATCGCCCTGAGGCCGCCCAGCGGGCTGCGGTCCAGCACCACGTCGCCTCCGTGGCCGCGGGCGACGTCGCGGGCGATGGCCAGGCCCAGCCCCACGCCCTTGGCGTTCTGGTTGCGCGCCTCGTCCAGCCGCTGGAACGGCCGGAAGGCGTCCTCGTAGCGCTCCGGCGGGATGCCGGGGCCGTCGTCGTCGACGGTGATCTCGATCCGCCCGTCCGCGGCGGCGACCGCGCGGACCTTCAGGCGCGAGCCGTGGGCGGCGGCGTTCATCACCAGATTGGCCATGGCCCGCTTCACCGCGTTCGGCCGCACCACCGCCTCGAGCCCGGGATCGGCGTCCAGCTCGACCTCGGCCCCGGCGCCGCGCGCGCCTTCGCAGATCTCGGCCAGCAGCGGACCCAGCGGCACGGGCTCGGGGTTTTCGCCCGCCTCGCCGCGAGCGAAGGCCAGGTACTCGTCGATCATGTGCTCCATCTCCGCCACGTCGCGGCTCATGGCGCGGATGCGCGAGTTCGGGCGGGCGAGGGCCAGCTCCAGCTTCAGCCGGGTCAGCGGCGTGCGCAGGTCATGGCTGACGGAGGCGAGCAGGGCGGTGCGCTGGTCGATGTAGCGCTGGATGCGGCTCTTCATGTCGAGGAAGGCGCTGGCCGCCTGGCGCACCTCGGTGGCGCCGTGGGGGCGGAAATTCGGCACGTCGACGCCCCGGCCGAAGGCCTCGGCCGCGGCCGCCAGCCGCTCGATGGCGCGCACCTGGTTCCTGATGAACAGCACCGCCACCGCCGACAGCAGCAGGGTCGCTCCCGCCAGCCACATGACGAAGGCCCCCGCCTGGGCCGCCACGGCGCGGTCGCGCGGGGCCAGCACCCGCAGGGCGCCGCCGGGCAGTTGCACGCGGATGTCGACGTAGGCGGGATAGCGGGTGGTGTCGAACCAGAACGGCCGGTCCAGGCGCTCGGCCAGGGCTCGGCGAAGCGGGCGGTCGACGGCGGCGGCGAAGAAGGCGTGGCGGGTCTGGGTCGGCAGGGTCTTGCCGGGTTGCCAGGCCAGGGACAGGTCCATGAACCGCTCGGCCTGCTGCTGCAGCCGGGCGAAGTGGGGCGCGTCGGGCTCGGCTTCATAGCTCTGGGTCAAGGCGGCGACGTCGCCGGCCAGGCTGTCGGCGAGGCGGTCGGTCACGGTCTCCCAGTGGGCCTCGAAAAAGGCCCAGGTCACCGCCGCCTGCATCAGGGCGATGGGCAGCACGATGATCAGCAGCGAGCGGCCGAACAGCGAGCGGGGCAGCCAGCGCTTCAACTGACGGGGCCAGAGCATCCGGCCGAAGCGGCCGATGCGGCTGATCCGGGTCGCCGGCATCAGTCCGGCGCCAGCATGTAGCCGACGCCCCGCACCGTCTGCAGGTAGCGGGGGTTCTTCGGGTCGGCCTCGATCTTGCGCCTGAGGCGGGTCACCTGGATGTCCACCGCCCGCCCGGCGGCGTCGCTGGCGCCCGAGCCCAACAGGTGGCGTTCGATCGGCGCGTGCGGCGCGCGCGCCAGCCGCTTCAGCAGCTGGGCCTCCGCCTCGGTCAGTCGCACCGGCTCTTCGTCGCGGAACAGCTCGCCGCGGTCGGCGTCGAACAGGCAGCGGCCGAGCGACAGGCGCCTGGGAGCGGTGGCGCGCGCGCCGGTGCGCCTCAGGATGGCGCCGATGCGCAGCACCAGCTCCTGGGGCTCGAACGGCTTGGCCAGGTAGTCGTCGGCGCCGAGGCTCAGGCCCTCGATGCGATCGGTGGGCTGGTCGCGGGCGGTCAGGATGAGCACCGGCGTGCGGCCCTTGTGGCCGGGCTGGCCGCGCAGCCAGTGGGTCAGCTGAAAGCCGCTCTCGCCGGGCATCATCACGTCCAGCACCAGGAGATCGACGTCGAACAGCTCCAGCATCCGGCGGGCGGCTTCGGCGTCGGCCGCGATCGTCACCCGGAAGCCTTCCCGCGCCAGATAGCGCTTGATCAGCTCTCGGATGCGGTCGTCGTCGTCGACGACCAGCAGATGGGCGGCGTCGGGCGAGGCGCGGCGGGGCATGTCAGAGTTCGGGCTCCGGACGGCCGATGGCCAGCCGGCCGCCGGCCAGGGCGGAGAGGATGCGCCGGGCGCCGGCCACCGCGTCCAGCCCCCCGGTCCGATAGGCGCGCGCGAGCAGCGACCGCAACCGCTCGGAGACGCGGGCTTCCACCGCCGCGCCCTCGCGGGTGAGCCTGGCGGGTTTGCGCCGGGCGTCGGCCTCGCCGGAGCCCTTCTCGACCAGCCCCAGCCGGGTCAGCTCGGCCAGGGTGCGGCTGGCCCCCTGTTTTGACAGCGCCGTCAGCCTCGCCAGCTCGCGCACGCCCAGGCCCGGCCGGCGCTTCAAGAGGAAAAGGGTGCGGTAGTGGCTGCGGCCCAGGCCCTTGGCTTCCGGCTCCAGCGCTGTGTCGGCCGCCGCCCATAGCGTGGACTCGCAGAGCAGCAGCAGCTCCAGGCCGGCGTCCAGCTCCTCGTCCCTGAGGATCAGGCGGGGATCGGGCGTCCCGCTCATCGCAATCCAGCCGGCGACGGCTCGGGTCCGCCCGGGTTGACGCCCTGAGCCGACCGTCGTCTAAGCTCGCGGCGAAAGGAGAGCCTCATAGATGTCCCTCATACCCTTCGACGACCGCGACGGCTGGATCTGGATGGACGGCGAACTCGTCCCCTGGCGCGAGGCGAAGGTGCACGTACTGACGCATGCCCTGCATTATGCGTCCTGCGTGTTCGAAGGCGAGCGCATGTATGACGGCGAGATCTTCAAGCTGACCGAGCATACCGAGCGTCTGTTCCGGTCGGCGGAGATCCTGGACTTCCAGATCCCGTTCACGGTGGCTCAGATCGACGAGGCCTGCAAGCAGACCGCGGCGCGCAACGGGCTGGAGAACTGCTACGTCCGGCCGCTGGCCTGGCGCGGCCCCGAGCAGATGGGCGTCTCCGCCCAGGCCACCAAGACCCATGTGGCCATCGCCACCTGGCCGTGGGGCGCCTACTATGACGCCGCCCAGCTCAGGAAGGGCATCCGGCTGACCTACGCCAAGTACAGGCGCCCCTCGCCGGAGACGGCGCCGACCTCGGCCAAGGCCGCCGGGCTCTATATGATCTGCACCATCTCCAAGCACGCGGCCGAGAAAGAGGGCTATTCCGACGCCCTGATGCTCGACTGGCGCGGCTATGTCGCCGAGGCGACCGGCGCTAATGTCTTCTTCGTCCGCGATGGCGTTCTCCACACCCCGATCCCCGATTGCTTCTTGGACGGCATCACCCGCCGCACGGTGATGCGGCTGGCCAAGGACAAGGGATTCGAGG
>DATCFQ010000723.1:0-5312 GCA_036509495.1 Caulobacteraceae bacterium | reverse complement strand
AAGGCCATCAGCCGCCAGTTCTTGGCCTGCACCCGAGCCGAGCCGATGCGGTCGTCCCACACCTGGGCGGCGCGCTGATAGGGGGTTTCAGGCTCGGGCGTTCGACCGTAGCGAACGGTGGGGCGGCGAAACAGCGCCATCTCTTATTCTCCTCCAGAGAGATCGACGGAATGGCCGCCGCCATGGCTGTCGCCGGACCTGAGGACCTGCGCAGCGGTCTGCGTCCCGTGGACGATCGACTGGTTGCGCTTCATGCGCTGGGCCCAGGCCGGTGGGCCGGAACCCTCCGATCCGCCGGTGGGCGCCGCGGGCGTGCTTGGTGAATTGCCGCCGACCGTCCCTCCGGTCGATGATCCGCCGGTTGCAGCGAAACTGGACCGGCCGCCGGCGGCGAAGCTTTCCCGCATCGAACTGCCGGCTTGAGCGGCGGCGCGCCGCACAGGAGCCGCGGCGGCTGAAGCGGCCGCTCGCCCGACCCCGCCGAGTCCGGCCGCGACGCCCGACGCGCCGGAGCGGCCGGCTGAAGCAAGGCTGTAGGCGGAGGACGCGCCACCGGCCATCGCCGCCCCACCGCGTGCCGCGGCGGCCGTGCCGGATGCGGCGGCCATCGCCCCCCTTCCGGCCAGGCCAAGCGCGCCAGCGCCGGCCATCGCCGTGCCGGCGACAGCGAGACCTGTTCCGACAGCGGCACCCGCGCCGAGCTGAGGCGCGCCGGAGACCAGGCCCGTGGCGATACCCGGACCGAAGATGCCGAGGCCCAGCATGGCGAGGGCGGCCAGCACGACGGACAGCGCTTGCTCGACCGTCGGCTGGCCGCCGGCGTAGGTCTGCGTGAACTGCGAGAAGAGCCCGGTGCCGATGCCGACGATGACGGCCAGCACCATCACCTTGATGCCGGACGCGACGATGTTGCCGAGCACCTTCTCTGCGAGGAAGGCGGTCTTGTTGAAGAGGGCGAAGGGAATGAGGATGAAGCCGGCCAGTGTGGTCAGCTTGAATTCGATCAGCGTGACGAAGAGCTGAACCGCCAGAATGAAGAAGGCGATCAGCACCAGGACCCACGAGACCATCAGCACCGCGATCTGCACGAAGTTCGCGAAGAAGCTGGTGAAGCCCATCATCTGGTTGGCCGCATCGAGCAGCGGCTGTCCGGCGTCGAGCCCGACCTGGGCGAGCTTGCCCGGCCGCAGGAAGTCGGCGGTGCTGATAGACGAGCCGCCCGCCTTCAGGCCGAGGCCGGCGAAGCTGTTGAAGATGATCGCGGAGAGGTTGTTGAAGTTGGTGATGATGAAGGCGAAGAAGCCGATGTAGAGGGTCTTCTTCACCAGGCGCTGGAGGATGTCCTCGTCGGCGCCCCAGGCCCAGAACAGGCCTGCGAGGGTGATGTCGATGACGATCAGCGTGGACGAGAGATAGCCGACTTCGCCCTTGATCAGGCCGAAGCCGGAATCGATGTAGGTGGTGAAGGTGTTGAGGAAGGTGTCGATGACGCCGACGTTGTTCATCGCGCATCTCCCTTAGAAGGGGTGGCCGGCGCGGCAGCGCCTGGGGGCGTTTGTGGCGGCAGAGGCCGCGCCGGCCTGCCGAAGAATCGCTGGCGGTTCTCCTCCCAGACCGCGACGCAATGCGGATCTTCGGCATCCTGGGGACCGAGCGCGCTGCAACGGCGCAGCTCGGCCGAGAGGTCGTCGGATGCTGGTGTGACGATGGTCGGAGGGGTCTCGGCAATGGGGGCCGAGTGGCGCCGGTTGGTCACCACAAGAGCCGTGATGGCGACCGCGATCAGGGCGACGATCGCGGCGGCGCGGAAGATTTCCGACCGTCCCAGCATCGCCGCGCCTCAGTTGCCGCTGAACATGGTGACGTTTCCGGGCTGATAGCCGGTGCGCGTCGAGAAGGTCTTGTAGTTCTGCTGGCCTTGCGCCTCGGCCGAGGCGGTACGCGCCTGCTCCAGGGCGTCGGCCCGACTCTTGGCCGACAGCACGGCGACGAGATCGGAAAGCTGCTGAGATTGCAGCGCCAAGAGTTGGTTGCCGGCCTGTGCCGCCTGCAGCGCGCCGGTGGCGCTCTGGCTGGCCGTGACTAGCGAGGTCATCGCACTGGAGTTCGTCGGGATGTTGCCGACCACGCCCGCCTGTACCTTCAGGCTGTCCTCGAAGGCGGCGACGGAGTTCTGCCAGCGGGTCTGCGCGTTGGCGACCATGGCGGTGGTCGAACCTGTGCCGGCGGCCGAACCGTAGCTCGTCGAATAGGCCTGCTCGATGCGCTGGACGTTGAAGGCGATGTTCTGCGCCTGACCTAGCAGTGACTGAGTCTGGGCGATCGACGACTGAAGCTGGGTCAACGTCGACATCGGCAGGTTTGCAAGGTTGCGCGCCTGGTTGACCAGCGACGTCGCCTGGTTGGTCAGCATCGTGATCTGATTGTTGATCTGCTGCAGCTCGCGCGCGGCGGTGAGCACGTTCTGGCCGAAGTTGGTCGGGTCGTAGACGATCCACTGCGCCGAGGCGGGCGGCACGGCGACGGCCAGGGTGAGCACGGCGGCGCTTGCCGCCGCCAGATGGCGCAGCTTGATCATGATGATGTCTCCAGGTTGATCAGGTCAGGGATGAGATCGGCGGCCCAGAGGAGCTCGTGGTCCGCGAGCCAAGCGGGCGTGAAAGCATGGCGGCCGTGCTCGGCGACGACGCGCTCGATCGCGGCGTGGTCGGCCTTGGAGGAAGCGGCACAGAAGGCGAGCGCTACGGGGCCGAGACCTAGCTCGAACAGGCGATTGCCGCGGCGCGACTGGCAGTAGTAGTCGCGCTTCGGCGTAGCGCGCGCGAGGATCTCGATCTGGCGATCGTTGAGACCGAAGCGGCGGTAGATCGCGGTGATCTGCGGCTCGATCGCGCGCTCGTTCGGCAGGAAGATACGCGTCGGACAGCTCTCGACGATCGCGGGCGCGATGTTGCTGCCGTCGATATCCGACAGCGACTGCGTGGCGAAGACGACGGAGGCATTCTTCTTGCGCAGCGTCTTCAGCCACTCGCGGAGCTGCTGGGCGAAGGCCGGATCGTCGAGGACCAGCCACCCCTCGTCGATGATGAGCAAGGTCGGCCGGCCGTCGAGGCGGCCCTCAATGCGATGGAAGAGATAGGTCAGCACGGCGGGCGCCGCTCCGGCGCCGATCAGGCCCTCGGTCTCGAACGCCTGCACCGGAGCGGAGCCGAGCTGCTCAGCCTCGGCATCGAGCAGGCGGCCCGAGGCTCCACCGACGCAATAGGGCTGCAACGCCTGCTTCAGCGCCGTCGACTGCAACAGGACCGCCAGGCCGGTGATGGTGCGCTCGCCCACGGGCGACGACGCCAGCGAGCTCAGCGCCGACCAGACATGCTCCTTGGCGGTCGGATCGATGGTGACGCCCTCCTTCGCGAGGATGGCCGCCACCCACTCCGCCGCCCAGGCGCGCTCCGACTGATCGTCGATGCGGGCAAGCGGCTGCAGCGACACCGAATGTTCCGATCCAGCCGACAGGCTGCCGCCGAGATCGTGCCAATCGCCGCCCATGGCGATCGCCGCGGTGCGGATCGACCCGCCGAAATCGAAAGCGAAGATCTGGTTGTTGCGGTAACGGCGGAACTGCATGGCCATCAGCGCGAGCAGCACCGACTTGCCCGCGCCGGTCGGGCCGACGATCAACGTGTGGCCGACGTCGCCGACATGCAGGCTGAGTCGGAAGGGCGTCGAACCTTCCGTCTTGCCGTAGAGCAGCGGCGGCGCCTGGAAATGCTCATCCCTTGCCGGCCCAGCCCAAACTGCCGAGAGCGGGATCATGTGCGCCAGGTTCAGCGTCGAGACCGGCGGCTGACGGACGTTGGCGTAGGCATGGCCGGGGATGGAGCCGAGCCAGGCCTCGAGCGCATTCACTCCTTCCGGCATGCAGGTGAAGTCGCGGCCCTGAATCACCTTCTCCACGAGCCGGAGCTTTTCAGCGGCGAGACCCGGGTCCTCGTCCCAGACAGTGACTGTCGCAGTGACATAGGCTTGGCCAACATCGTCGGAGCCCAATTCCTGCAGGGCGAGATCGGCGTCGGCGGCCTTGTTGGCCGCGTCGGAGTCGACGAGGGTCGACGCCTCGTTGGTCATCACCTCCTTGACGATGGCGGCGATGGACTTGCGCTTGGCGAACCACTGCCGGCGGATCTTGGTGAGCAGCTTCACCGCTTCGGTCTTGTCGAGGAGGATCGCCCGGGTGGACCAGCGGTACGGGAAGGCGAGCCGGTTCAGCTCGTCGAGGATGCCGGGATGCGTCGTTGTCGGGAATCCGACCACAGTGAGCGTGCGAAGATGATGGGCGCCGAGGCGGGGCTCGAGGCCGCCGGCAAGCGGCTCATCGGCGAGCAACGCATCGAGGTGCATCGGTGTCTCGGGCACGCGGATGCGCTGCGCACGGGTCGAGATGGTCGAGTGCAAGTAGGTCAGCGTGTCGCCGTCGTCGAGCCAGGCCACCTCGGGCATGAACCCCTCGACCAGTTGCAAGACGCGATTGGTCCGATCGACAAAGCCGCGCAGCAGCTCCCACGGATCGACGCCCGTCTGCGCGCGGCCCTCGTAGAGCCAGCCCTCGACGCGGGAGGCGTCCTCGGCGGGCGGGAGCCAGACGAAGGTCAGGAAGTAACGGCTCTCGAAATGCGCGCCAGCCTCTTCGAAGGCGTCCTGGCGCTCGAGATCAACCAGCGCTGACGCCGGATCGGAAAAGCTGCTGTGCGGATAGGTCTGCGCGGCGATCCGTTGCGCCTCGACAAAGATCGCCCAGCCGGAGCCGAGACGGCGCAGCGCGTTGTTGAGTCGGGCGGTCACGCCCACCAGCTCGGCCGGCGTGGCGCTATCGAGGTCCGGTCCGCGAAAGCGCGCCGTGCGCTGGAAAGAGCCATCCTTGTTGAGGACAACGCCCTCTTCGACCAAGGCCGCCCAGGGCAGGAAGTCGGCGAGACCGGCGGGACGACTGCGATATTCTGCAAGGTTCAGCATCGGAGCCTCAGACGCCGAGAAAGGCTGGGTAACGAAGGTGCCGGCGCACCACGTCGACGAACTGCGGATCGCGCTTCGCCGCCCAGACGGCCGCGGTGTGACCTACCGCCCAGATCAGCGCGCCGGGGATCCAGAGCCGCAGGCCGAGGGCGATCGCCGCGGCGAGCGTGCCGTTGGCGATCGCGACGGTCCGCGGCGCGCCGCCCATCAGAATTGGGTCGGTAAGCGCGCGATGGACCGGCGCGAAGAAGCCGGGCACGTCGGGATCGACGATCGCGGCCATCAGACCAGCGCTCCGC
>DATCFQ010000722.1:0-5051 GCA_036509495.1 Caulobacteraceae bacterium | reverse complement strand
CTCACCTACCGCGAACTGGCGCAGAGGGTCCGGCGTATCGCCAGGACCCTGGACCGGCGCCTGGACCGGCCCGGCCCGGTGGCGGTGTTGACGCCGCACGACGTGACCTCCGTCGCGGCCCTGCTCGGGGCCCTCGCCTCGGGACGCGGCGTGATCCCGCTCGACGTCGACCATCCCGACGCCCGCAATCGGCTGATCGCCGGCCACTCGATGGCGGTCGCGATCGTCACCACCTCGGCGATCGCCGGACGCGCGCGCGCCCTGTTCGCCTCGGGCGCCGCCACGGTCGTCGAGATCGATCGCCTGGACAGCAAGGACGGCGACGCACCCGCGCCTCCCTCGCCGGGCGACCTCGCCTATGTGCTCTACACCTCCGGCTCGACGGGGGCGCCCAAGGGCGCGTTCCAACTCCACGGGCCGTTGCTGGCCGACCTCGTCCACTCGGTGGAAGGCTTCGGCCTGACGCCGGACGACCGCGCCGCTCTGTTCTATCCCCCCGCCGTCGCGGCTGGTCTGCGCGGCCTGCTGGGAACCCTGCTGGCGGGCGCCTCGGCGCATCTGCTGGCGCCCCGAACGCTCGGCAGCCAGGGCGTGGCCCGGGAAATCCGCGCCCGCGAGATCACCGTCCTGCGCTCCTCGGCGGCCCTGTTCCGGCACGTCGCCGGCGCGGGAGCCGGGCGCCTGGACAGCCTGAGGCTGGTCGCCCTGGGCGGCGACCGGGTCGACTGGAACGATTACGACGCCTTCCGCCGGGTCTGCGCGCCCGATGCCCGCTTCGCCTCGCACCTCGGCGCCACCGAGTGCTCGCTCTATGCCGAGTGGTTCGTCGACGAGGCCGCCCGCGGCCAAGGCGGCGCCCTGCCGGTGGGCCGCACCGTCCCCGGCTATCGCGTCACCCTCGCCAGCCCCGACGGGACCGAAGCGGCCGCAGGCGAGGTCCGCGAATTCGTGATCGAGAGCGCGCGCGTGGCCCAGGGCTATTGGCTGGACCCCGACCGCACGGCCCTCGCCTTCGGCGCCGGCAGGGCCGCGGACCTGCGCACCTACCGCACCGGCGATCTCGGGCGGCTGCGCCCGGACGGGCTCTATGAAGTCGCCGGCCGCCGGGACCATCAGATCAAGCTCAGGGGCTACCGCATCGAGTTCGGCGAGATCGAGAGCGCGCTTCGCGCCTGCTCGGGCGTGAAGGAGGCGGCCGTGCTGACCCGGTCCGCGGCCGACGGCGCGGTGCATTCGCTGGCTGCCTACGTCGAACTCGACTCCGGGGTCGCGGGCCTGCTGCCGCGCCATCTGCAGTCCATGCTGGCCCAGAGACTGCCGGCGCACATGATCCCCGCCGACATCGTCCTCCTCGACGCCCTTCCCTGGCTTGCCAACTTCAAGGTCGACCGCCAGCGCCTGCAGCTCCTCGATGCGGACAGGTCCCCGCCCACCCCGGACCTCGTCGCCGACCCCGTGACCGCCGAGATCATCCTGGCCTTCGAGTCGGTCCTGCGGCTGAAGGGGATCGCGCCGGAAGACGATCTGATGAGCCTTGGCGGCGACTCGCTGCAGGTGGTCGACATCGCGCTGGAGATCGAGCTGCGCCTGGGCGCCCGGGTGGCTCCGGAAGACTTCGACATGCTCTGCCCGATCGGCGAACTGGCCGATCGGCTCGGCCTGGCCGGCCGTTGCGGCGTCGCCGCCGAATGAAAAAGGGGGTTCGCCAGGCCGTGCGCGCCGAGTTCACGCGCGCCTGTGCGGAAGGGCGGGCGCCCGACTTCGCGGCGGCGACGCAGGCGGATTGGATCAAGGTGGCCGACGATCTGATACTGCGGGGCGACCTGGAACTCGGCGCTTATGCGGTCCGCTCCATCCGCGCCACGTGGCCGAGCCTCGCCTGGGGCAACAATGTCGCGGAGCTGCTGGATCTGATGCCGCCGGCCGATGCGGACGCCGCTCGATTCGCCGACGATTTTTCCAAGACCCTTCAGGTGGCGCCGCGCCCGGGCGCGGACACCGTCGTGCTGGTGTTTTGCGGCGCCGAGAACCGGGTCGGCATGCCGGTCCCGATGCTGCATCGGTGGCTGTCGCGCTCACCCGTCAGCCTGGTCTATCTGCGCGACCCCAGCGGCCGCGCCTATCTCGGCGGGCTCGCGGAGGCGGGGCCGGACCTGGCCGCGACCCTCGCCAGGCTGAGGGCCGTGTTCCAGGAGCTCGGGGCGCGCCGGGTGGTCTGTTACGGAAACTCGATCGGGGGCTATGGCGCGCTGCGCTATGGCCTGGAGCTGGAGGCGGACGCCGTGTTCTGCATGGCGGGATTGGTCAATATGCGGTCCGACTTCAACGCCGGGCTTCACTACCTGGGCGCGGCCCGGCGCATCGAGGCCGCCTTTCCGAAGGCTGAGCTCGACCTTCGCGAGCGCTACCTGGCGGCCGCCGCGCCGCCGGCGACCTGGATGGTGCATGCCGAGCACAATTGGGACGACCGCATCCACGCCGAGCATATGGCGGGCCTGGAAGGGGTCACCCTGACCCGGATCGCCGGCTCCAAGAACCACAACGTCGCGGCCGAACTGATCCGCGCCGGACGCTTCGAGGCCATGCTCGGCCGGGGATTGGCGGCCTGAGCCATGTCGGCGCGCCGGCCGCCTCGAGAGGTTGCGTTCCAGCGGGGATATGGAGAAGCTTCGGCGCAGCAATGCGGGTCGATGGCATGATGAACTCCATGGTCGGTGCCATTCAGCCGGGCGTCGCGGCCGAATGAAAAAAGAACACCGCAAAGCCTTCGTCCGCGCCATCGGCGAGGGCCGGGCGCCCGACTTCACGACGGCCGAGTTGGTGAATTGGATCGAGGTGGCCGACGACATGATCGTGCGGGGCGAACTAGAGGTCGCCACCCAAGCCGTCCACTACATCCGCGAGCAGTGGCCGAGCCTCGCCTGGGGTCGCAACGTCGAGGAGCTGATCGCGCGGATACCGCCGCCCGATCCTGAAGCCCCGCCCTTTGCCGACAAACCTGCCAAGACCCTCTACGCCATTGCGCGTCACGGGGCCGACACGGCGGTCCTGGTGTTCTGCGCCGCCGACGACCGGGCCGGCATGCCGCTCCCGATGCTGCACCGGTGGCTCTCGCGCTCGCCCGCCAGCGTGATCTATCTGCGCGATCCCCTTCGTCTCGGCTATCTGGGCGGCGTCCCCCAGGCCGGGCCCGACCTTGACGCGTCGCTCGTCCGGCTGAAGGCCCTGATCCAGGAGCTCGGGGCCCGTCGGGTGGTCTGCTACGGAAACTCGATGGGCGGCTTCGGCGCCCTGCTCTACGGCATTGAACTCGGCGCGGACGCTGTGCTCAGCATGGGGGGCCTCGTCAACCTGCGGAGCCGGTTCAACGCCGGCCTTCACTACGTCGAAGCCGCAAAGCGGATAGAGGCGGCCTTTCCGGATGCCCCCCTCGACCTTCGCGAGCACTACCTGTCGGCCAAGTCGCCGCCGGCGACCTGGATCGCCTATGCCGAGCACAATTGGGACGACCGCATCCATGCCGAGCACATGCTGGGCCTGGAGGGAGTCACCCTGACGCGGATCGACAGCTCCAAGAGCCACAGCGTCGCGGCCGAACTGATCCGCATAGGCAAGTTCGAGGATCTTCTCAGGCAGGCCTTGGCGGGTTGAGCCGGCCTGCCGGGTCCGATCCCGCCCAGGCCGTTGCCGCGGCGGCCGCGGCGGACCAGTCTCGGGCGCCAGGACGACGGAGGCAGTCCATGACCGGAGCGCACGGACCGGCGCACCCCATCGCCTTCCTGGTGCTCTATCTTCCGTTCGGGGCTGCGTCGGGCTTTGGCTCGATCACGCTTGCCTTTCTGCTGCACCAGCACGGGGTGAGCGTGCCGGCCATCGCCTGGATGGTCGCCATGAACTTCCTGCCCAACACCTGGAAGGTGCTCTGGGCGCCGGTCATCGACACGACGCTTTCGGCTCGCCGGTGGTACGCGATCGGCATCGGGGTCACGGCCATGGCGTTCGTGGTCGTGAGCCTGGCCCCCTTGGGGCCCCGGAGCATGCCGCTGTTCGACGGCATGGCCTTCATCCTTGGCCTGTCCAGCTCGATCGCGGCCATGGGGGCGGAGCGCTTCATGGCCTATGACACGCCCGAGGATCAGAAGGGCCGCGCCGGCGGCTGGAGCCAGGCCGGCAACCTGGGCGGCGGCGGCCTCGGCGGAGGCCTGGGCCTCTGGCTGGCGGTGCACACCGGCCATCTCTGGATCGCCGGCTTCGCCCTGGCGGCCCTCTCGCTCGCCTGCATCCTGATGGCCATCCGTTTGATCGATCCGCCGCGGGCGGCCCGCGAAGGCAGCTATCTGGCCACCCTGAAGGAGACTGGCCGGGACGTGCTTGGCCTTGCGACACGCCGGATCGGGCTCCTGGCGATCTTCATCTGCCTGCTGCCCATGGGCACCGGCGCCGCTTCGAACCTCTGGTCCTCGATCGCGGGGGATTGGCGCGCGGGCGCCGACGAGGTCGCCCTGGTGTCCGGCGTGCTGAACGGCGTCGTCGCCATCTTCGGCGCCCTCATCGGCGGCTATGTCTGCGACCGGATCGACCGCAAGGCGGGCTATGCGCTGTTCGGCCTGGTCAGCGCCGCGGCCGCGGTGGCGATGGCCCTGGGCCCGCGTACGCCGATCGCCTTTCTCGGCTTCGCCACCGCCTACAACTTCGTGGTCGGCGCCTGCTACGGCGCCTACGCCGGCCTGACCCTGGAGGCGATCGGCCAGGGCGCGGCGGCCACCAAGTTCAACCTGATCGCCTCTGTCGCGAACGTGCCGATCATGCTGATGACCCTGATCGACGGCCAGGCACAGAAATTTTGGGGCTCGGGCGGCATGCTGCTGACCGAGGCGGCCTGCGCCGCGGTCGCGGTGGCGCTCTACGCCGGAGGGGTGTTCGCCACCCGAGGCTGGAGCTGGCGGGGCGCGGGGCGGCTGATCGGCCTCGCTCCGACCGGCGGCGGCTAGATCTTTGTATTCACGCGCGTTTTGTTCCGAAAACCGGTTCCCACTTTTCGGAACGCGCTC
>DATCFQ010000721.1:0-2149 GCA_036509495.1 Caulobacteraceae bacterium | reverse complement strand
GACGCCGGCTTCGCCGAAAGCGGTTAGCGCCTGGGCGTAGGCGTCATCGCCGACCTGGCGGGTCTCCAGGAGTTCGGCGAGGAGATCGTAGGCGGCCGTCTCGTCAGCGGTCAGGGCCGGCGGCCGGCGCCCTTCGGCGATGGCTTCGGCGGTCTCACGGGCCACGCCGGCCTTCAGCGCCAGCGGCAGGTGGAAGCTCCATTCGTAGCCCTGGTTCCAGTGGCGGGCGACGATCAGGATCGCCAGCTCCTTGATCCGGGCCGGCAGGGCGCTCTCGAACCTCAGGTATTCGCCGAGCTTCTGCACCCGGTCCATCAGCTCGGGACTGCGGAGCAGGGGGATGAAGGGTCCGGCCAGCTTGCCGCGCGGGCCCGAGGCCAGGGCGGCGGCGGCGGCGCGCTGGGCCGGCGTCAGCGCCTCATCGGGGATCGGCGGCAGGCGGTCGGCCGGCCCGGTCACTGCGCCAGCAGCCCGGCCAAGATGTTGACGCCCAGCGCCAGGATCATGGTGTTGAAGGCGAAGGCGAACAGGGCGTGGGCGGTCACCAGCCCGCGGAACCGGCCGGTGGTGATGTCGAAGTCCGAGACCTGGCAGGTCGCGCCCACGCAGACGGCCACATAGACGAAGTCGCGATAGGTGCGCGGCGGCTCGCCGGGGAACTTGATGCCGCCGTCGACCTGGCCGTTCTCGTCGTGGTCGCCGAAATAGCGGTGCGCGTAGTGCAGCACGAACAGGCACTGGGCCAGCAGCCAGCTCAGCACCAGGGTCGAGATCGACAGCGCCAGCACCCACC
Organism: Caulobacteraceae bacterium; assembly: GCA_036509495.1. GTDB lineage: Bacteria > Pseudomonadota > Alphaproteobacteria > Caulobacterales > Caulobacteraceae > JANWHQ01. Next base: position 1,356 of record DATCFQ010000721.1, on the reverse strand, counting down.
CCTGGCCGCCCTCGACGTGGCGGCTGGTCAGGAATTTGGAGTCGCGCAGGGCCAGCATGGCCACCGCGATGCTGGCCGCCACCGCGGCCAGGATCAGGGTGGTTAAGATGCCCTTGTTCTCGTCCTCCATTGCGGCGTGCCGGCGCACCTCGGTCTCGTCGGTGTGCAGGAACATCCAGCCTGTGGTCGCGAGGAAGATGGCGGCGAAGGCCACCCAGCCGATCTGCAGCGCCGAGCCCGCCAGCAGGTGGTGGGCGGCGGCCAGGCCGGCCAGGGCGCCGCCGGCCAAGGCGACCAGCAGGCGCCAGCGCCAGACGGCCAGCTTCAGGAGCGCGTTCATGCCGCCATGGTGGGCGTCCGCGCCCCGGTGGTCCAGGCGCTATCGCGGCGGAGCGGGCGGGCTCGCCGCAGCCGGGGCGCGGTGGACGCGGCCGGTGTCGCCGGCGGCTGCGGCGTCGTCGCGCACCGTCGGATCGTCCTGGGCAGGGGCCGCGCTCGCGGTCGCGGCGGCGTCGACGGCGGCCGAGGAGGCGGCCGGCGGGGCGATTTGCGGCGGCGGCGGCGGGCCAAGGCTGACGATGGCCGTGACCATCTCGCCGGGGTCGGTCAGGCGATAGCGATAGACGCCGCCGCCTTGCGGACGGGCGTCATAGGTGACCGACGAAGACAGCGCCTGGCCCTCCGATCCGGCCGGCTCGATCCGCAGCGTCGCCTGGCAACTGACCAGGCCGGTGTCCTTGTCGTAGTCGCCCACCTGCGGATCTTCCAGCACGACGCGGCCATCGCGCCGCAGCCCTGCCAGCAGTTCGGCCGGCGCGCCCTGGGCGGCGGCCTGCTGGAAGGCGGCGCGGCGCACGGCGAGCAGCGCCTTGGGCGAGGCGCAGGCCTCGGCCGCCGCGCGCGGCGCATGCGGTCCCTCGCGGACGCAGGCTCCGAGCCCGATTGCGACGACGGCCAGCGCCGCCGGTCCCCAGATCCGCTTCATGGCCGTTGCGGGCCTCCGTTGAGCCTGTCGCCAGGCTCGCCTGCGACTTGCAGTCCCTGGCGCATGGCGGCTTTCCACGGCAGTTTCATGGCGGAGTTCGAGCCGTGGCGCGGGGGCCGGGCGCGGGCCGGGGATTTGGGGGGGCGTCTTGCGAAGTCTGATGTTGGCTACGGCCGCCGCCGAGCCCATGTGCCCGGGCGATCGGCTGGCGCCGCTGCACACGCCGCAGCTGCAGCTCGACGCCCGGCCGCGCCCCGATGGCGGGGCCGCTTCCTATGGCGGCATGCAGTATCGGCGGACGCCCGGCCTTGGTCCCAAGGACATCGCCCTGACCATCGACGACGGGCCCAACCCCCAGGTCACCCCGCGGG
>DATCFQ010000720.1:0-6174 GCA_036509495.1 Caulobacteraceae bacterium | reverse complement strand
CGGCCTCGGATATACTCATTGAAGTGGTGTCGAGCAAGGCGGCGTCGTCGGCCTTCACCAGCGGCGAGACCGCACGGGCGCTGTCGCGCTCGTCGCGGCGGCGGATATCGGCCAGCACGTCGTCATAGGCGACGCTCTCGCCCTGGCCGCGCAGCTGCTTGAACCGGCGCTCCGCCCGGACCTCGGGCGAGGCGGTGACGAAGAGCTTGGCCGGGGCCTCCGGCGCGATCACCGTGCCGATGTCGCGCCCGTCGATCACCGCCCCGGGCTCTCGCGCGGCGAAGCGCTGCTGGAAGTCCTTCAGCGCGGCCCGCACGCCCGGGTGGGCAGCCGCCAAGCTGGCGGCTTCGCCCGCCTCGCGGGTTCGGAAGGCCGGATCGTCGAGCCTGGCCGGATCGAGCCTGAGCGCCGCCGCCTCGGCGGCGGCCGCATCGCCCGGGTCGCCGCCCTCCTGCTGCACCGTCACGCCCACGGCGCGATAGAGCAGGCCGGAGTCCAGCACCGGATAGCCGTAGGCGCGGCCGAGACCCTCGGCGATGGTCCCCTTGCCCGAGGCGGCCGGGCCGTCGATGGCGATGCAGAAGCCGGCCATCAGCGGCGCGCCATCGGTTCCAGCGCGCCGATCTCGGCGCCGAGGCCGCGCATCAGCGCCTCGAAGCCGGGGAAGCTGGTGGCGATCATGCCAGGCTCGTCGACGCTGATCGGCGCCTCGGCCGCCAGCCCCATGACCAGGTGCGCCATGGCCACCCGGTGGTCGCCGTGCGTCTCCACCAGCGCCCCGCCGCGGACCCTGTGATTGCCGCCGCTGGCGCCGGTGACGATCATGCCCTCCGGCTCTTCCTCGACCATGACACCGCAGGCCTCCAGCCCCGCCGCCATGAGCGCGATGCGGTCGCTTTCCTTGACCCGGAGTTCGCCGACGCCGCGCATCACCGTCGGGCCCTCGGCGAACGCGGCGGCGATGGCGAGGATCGGATATTCGTCGATCATCGAGGTCGCGCGCGCGGCCGGGACCTCGACCCCGCGCAGGCTGGAGTGCCGGGCGGTGATGTCGCCCACCGGTTCGCCGCCGTCCTCGCGGCGATTGGTGATCTGAAGGTCCGCGCCCATCTGGATCAGGGTCTCGAACAGGCCGCTGCGCAGCGGATTGAGCAGGACGCCCTCCACCGTCACCTCGGAGCCCGGGGTGATCAGGGCCGCGACCAGGGGGAAGGCGGCGGACGACGGATCGCCCGGCACCCGCACGCCGGTTCCGCTGAGCGCCTGGCCGCCTTGCAGCCGGATCGCCCGACCGGTCCCGGCCAGGTCCTCGACCTCGACCACAGCCCCGAAGGCCCGCAGCATCCGCTCGGTGTGGTCGCGGGTCGGATCGGTCTCGATCACCTCGACGCCGGCGCCGAGACCGGCCAGCAGCAGGGCCGACTTCACCTGGGCCGAGGGCACGGGCTGCCGGTAGCGGATGCGGCGCAGAGCGCCGCCGCGGATGGCCAGCGGCAGCCGGCCGCCGCCGCGCGCGACGCACAGGGCGCCCATCTCTGTCAGGGGATCGGTGACCCGGGCCATCGGCCGCCGACGCAGCGAGGCGTCGCCGGTGAACACCGCGGTCAACGCAAAGCGTGCGGCCGCACCCATGATCAGCCGGGCGCCGGTGCCGGAGTTGCCGCAGTCGATGACGTCGGAGGGTTCGCTCAGACCGCCGTGGCCCAGCACCCGCCAGCGGCCCTCGCCCAGGCGCTCGACGCCCGCGCCGAAGGCCTGCATGGCCTCGGCGGTGCGGACCACGTCGTCGCCTTCGAGCAGGCCCTCGATCAGGGTCTCGCCCTCGGCCAGGCCCCCTAAAATCAGCGCTCGATGGGAAATGGACTTGTCGCCTGGCGCCCTGACGCGGCCCTCGAGCGCGCCGCCTGGGCGGCTCGTAAGGGTCGGGGGGCTCATGGCTCGGGTCCTCCGGGGCCTCGGATTCGGCGGGGAAGCTTTTGACAGCGGGCAACACGCGTGGCAAGGGACCCGCCGCTTTCCGCAGCCCCCACAACGAGGTCCACGCCTTGGCCGCTCCTGAACTGGGTCACAAGCAGATCTGTCCGGCCTGCTCGGCCAAGTTCTACGACCTGGGTCGCAGACCGGCGGTCTGTCCGAAATGCCAGACCTCCTTCGATCCCGAAGAGGCGCTGCGTTCGCGCCGCATCCGCACCCGCGCGCCTGACTACGAGGCCGACGAGGAAAAGCCGGAAAAGGTGGTCGAGGAGGTCGAAGGCTTCGAAGAGGAAGCCGACGAGACCCCCGAGATCGACCAGGCCCCCGAAGCCGAGGTGCTGGAGACCGACGAGGACGTCGAGGATCCGGTCGCCGCGCCCCCCGCCCCCGGCGCCGAGGACATCGGGGTCGACTTCGCCGAGGAAGGCGAGATCGAAGCCGAGGCCGACGACGAGGTGCCGTTCCTCGAGGACGAGGACGAGGACTTCCCCGACGACGACATCGAAGGCCTGCCTGGCGAGGGCGGCGAGGAATAGTTCGCCTGCATGTCATCCCGGCTGCAGGCCCGCACAGCGGGCCGGAACGCCGGGATCGCCGCAAACACCGGCGTCTGCCGCGATCCCGGATAGCCGCTCACGCAGCTTCCGGGATGACCTTCCTTTCGAGCCTTACAGCGCCCTCGCCCGCCTCAGGGTCAGGTTGATCCGGCCGCCACCTGGAATCAGGCGTGATGAGCCGGGCAGGATGCGGTCGATGCCGTGAAACCACAGGCGCGCCTCGCCCGAGAGCACACAGACGTCGCCGGACGACAGCCGCAGCGAACGCGCCGGGTCCTTGCGGCTGGGGCCGCCCAGCCGGAAGACGGCGGTGTCGCCGAGCGAGACCGAGAGCACCGGAAACGAGAAGTCGGCTTCGTCGGCGTCGCGGTGCAGGCCCATGCGTGCTTCGGGGCCATAGACGTTGACCAGGCAGGCGTCGGGCGGCGCCGGCGCGCCGGTCGTCTCGTTCCAGAGCTCGATCAGGGTCTCCGGGATCGGCGGCCAGAGCGCGCCGGTGACGGGGTGGCGCGCCTCGTAGCGATAGCCGCCGGCGTCGGTGATCCAACCCAGCGGCCCGAGATTGGTCATCCGCACCGACATCGGCTGGCCGCCGGGCGTGACCGGCTGGTAGAGCGGCGCGGCCTTGGCGGCCGCCAGCACCTCGGCCGCGAGCGCAGCCTGCGCCGCCGGATCCAGCGCGCCCGGCAGAAACCTGAAGCCCCGATCCTCCATCAGCCATAGATAGGCCGACCGGGCCGATCCGTCTTGACGCCCGTCGTGGAAGCGGTTCCGCTCACGGCTCAGGCTGACCTGGCGCGACCCAGGGCGTATGGAGCCGTTCCATGACCAAGCTCGCCCTGCTCATGGCCGGCCTCGCGCTCGTGGCGACCGCCTGCTCGAACCCTGAGCCCAAGGCTTCCGCGCCGGCGCCGGCCCAGGGACCGCCGGGAGAGGCCGGCGCGTCCCTGCGGCTGCCCAGCACGGTGCAGCCGGTCAGCTACCGGATCGACATCACGCCCGATACGCAGCGGCTGACCTTCCAGGGATCGGAGACCATCCGGATCCAGGTGCGGACGCCGGTGCGGACCATCCTGCTCAATGCCCTGAACCTCTCCATCGCCCACGCCACCCTGGATGGGAGGCCGGCGACGAAGATCGCCCTGGATCCGGCCCACGCGACCGCGCAGTTCGATTTCGGCCAAACGGTCGCGCCGGGGTCGCACGTCATGGCCATCGACTACGCCGGCAAGATCGACGACTTTTCCGCCGGCCTCTTCCACCTCGACTACAATTCGGCCGACGGGAAGAAGCAGCGCATGCTGGTCACCCAGTTCGAGAACGCCGACGCGCGGCGGCTGGCGCCGCTGTGGGACGATCCGGCGGTCAAGGCGAGCTTCCAGCTCAGCGTGGCCGCGCCCATCGGCCAGATGGCGGTGTCCAACACGCCGGTGGCCGAGGTCCAGCCGCTGGCGGGCGGGCTGCAGCGCACCATCTTCCAGCACACGCCCAGGATGTCGTCCTATCTGATGTTCCTGGCGGTCGGAGACCTCCAGCGGGTCAGTCGCAAGGTCGACGGCGTCGACGTCGGCGTCATCGTCCGGCGCGGAGAGACGGCCAAGGCCAGCTTCGCCCTCGACCAGGCCAGCGCCATCCTGCGCTACTACGACGACTATTTCGGAATCCGCTTTCCCCTGCCCAAGCTCGACCTGATCGCGGCGCCGGGCTCGGGCGGCTTCGGGGCGATGGAGAACTGGGGCGCCATCCTCTACTTCGAGCGCGATCTCTTGATCGACGCCAAATATTCGACCGAGCAGGACCGGCAGGACGTCGCGGTGGTGATCGCCCACGAGATGGCCCACCAGTGGTTCGGCGATCTGGTCACCATGAGCTGGTGGAACGACCTCTGGCTCAACGAGGGTTTCGCCACCTGGATGGAGGCCAAGGCGGTCGACCACCTGCATCCTGCATGGCGGATCCGGCTGAGCGAGGCCTCCGGGCGCGAGGGCGCACTGCAGCTGGACGCCACCTCCGCCACCCATCCGGTGGACCGGCCGGCGGAGACCACCCAGCAGATGGACGAGCTGGGCGACGCGATCACCTACGACAAGGCCGCGGCGGTGCTGCGCATGCTGGAGGTCTATGTCGGCGAGGACGCCTGGCGCAGCGGCGTGCGGGCCTATCTGAAGGCCCACGCCTACGGCAACGCCAGCCACGACGACCTCTGGCGCGCGGTCGAGGCCGCCGCCGGCAAGCCGATCGCCGGCATGGCGGCCGATTTCACCGAGCAGGACGGCGTCCCCCTGATCGCGGTTCAGCTGATGACCGGCCAGGCCAAGGGTTCGGGCCTGTTCCTCACCGAGGAGCGCTTCGCCGCCGACGCCGGCTCCCAGGCGCCCCGGCACTGGCGCGCACCGGTCGCGGCCCGGCCCTTCGAGGGCCCGGAGGTGCAGACCCTGGTCCACGGCGGCCCTCTGGTGGCGGCCCTGACCAGCCCTTCCCCGGGGCCGCTGGTGGTCAATCCGGACGAGGTCGGCTACTTCCGTACGCTCTACGCCCCCTCCGCCTTCGATCCCCTGGCCGCAGGGTTCGCCAGGCTCCAGCCGTTCGACCAGCTGAACATGCTGCGCGACGCCTGGGCCCTGGGCCAGGCCGGCGAGGCGCCGGCGGCCAATGTCATGATCCTGCTGAAGCGCCTGCCGCCGGGGGCCTATCCGCTGGTCTGGAGCGACGCCGCCGACATGATGGCGGAGATCTATTATCTCCACGCCCCGGCCGACCGCGCCGTCATCGCCGCTTTCGGGCGCCGCGTGCTGGCGCCGGTGCTGAAGCGCATCGGCTGGACGCCGCGCCCAGGCGAGCCTGCCGCTGCGGCGGTCGCGCGCGAGGAGCTGATCCTGGCCCTGGGCGATCTAGGCGACCCCGGCGTGATCGCCGAAGCCAGCCGGCGCTTCGGGGCCTTCCAGGCGTCTCCGGCGAGCCTTCCAGCCGGCATCCGCAAGCCGGTGCTCTATGTCGTCGGCCAGCACGGCGGGGCGCAGGCCTTCGACGTGCTGCAGCGCCTCGCCCAGGCCTCCACCGACTTCCTGGAGCAGCGGCAGTATCTGAGCGCCCTGGCGCGGGCGGCGGACCCCGCCCTGGCCCAACGCGCCCTGGATCTCGCGCTCGGCGCGCGGCTGCAGACCTCGGCGGGCATGCAGGTGATCCAAGGCGTGGCCGGGGCCCATCCCGACCTCGCGTGGCGCTTCGCCCAGGCGCACAAGGCCGAGATCGACGCCCGGTCCGATCCCACCCAGAAGCTGGCCTTCATTCCGAGGCTGCTCCGCTCGGCCGCCGATCCGGCCCTGGCGGACGCGCTCCATGTCTATGCCCAGACGGCCTTTCCCGCGGGTGGACGCGCCGAGGCGGACAAGGTGGAAGCCCGCGTGCGCCAGCGCGCCGGCGTCCGCGCCCAGCGCCTGCCGGCGCTGGACCAGTGGCTCGAGACTAACGGGTGAGCGTGTAGGACTCCGACTGGCAGACGTTGATCCCCTTGCGGGTGACCGTCGTGCCGTCGGCCATCAGGAACTGCACGTCGAACACGCAGGTGGCCTTGGGATCCTGGACCTTCAGGCGCACGGTCTTGCCGACGCTGGCCACCTGGCTGCCCAAGAGGTCGTCGGAA
>DATCFQ010000719.1:0-2858 GCA_036509495.1 Caulobacteraceae bacterium | reverse complement strand
GAACCGAAAGGCGCTGGACGATTGTCGGAAGCCGCCGGCTGGACAGGAATGGCACAGCGGTGCACGGTCACCGTCGCGTCGGGTTCCGCAAAAGCCAGTCGTTGATCCTCACGAGCGGCGTCGGACGGAGGCCTTTCGACTGGCTCGAACAGCTTGGGACCGCTCAACTGTCGATTTTCGACATCCAACAGGGTGTGTACCGCCGTGCGGGGCTGGCGGCCAAGCTGCGAGAGGCGCGCGCCGATTGAGTTAGGCGTCAATCAAACAACCGCTCCCGGCGAACGCCGGGGAGCCTGCCTCGCGAAGGAGAAGCCATGGCACACATCCTCGTTGTCGACGACGACCCGATGCTCCGGCGCACCTTGTGCGCCATCCTCGAGAAGGCCGGCCACACGGTCGTCGAGGCCGAGGATGGCAAGCAGGCCCTAGCGCTGTTTGCCGCCAACAAGCCCGACCTGGTGCTCACCGACATCATCATGCCCAACCGCGACGGGATCGAGACGCTCGGTGAGCTGCGTCGCCAGGACGCCCGCTTGCCGATCATCGCCATGTCCGGCGGCGGCCGCACGGGCGGGGAACTGTTCCTGAAGCTGGCGAACGGCTTGGGCGCGACGCGGACGCTCGCCAAGCCGATCCGTCAGTCCGACCTCATAGAGGCAGTCGACGCCTGCCTCAGTGGCGGGGCGCCGCCGTAGGAACGCTGCGGGCCAGGTCGGGATAGAGGTCCAGGGGCTCGAACCGGACGGCCATGGCCGGGCGCTGCACGTCGACGTGGATGGCCGGCCCCGCAAGGAAGCGGAAGCCCGCCCCGACCGCGCCCAAGACCAGCGCGCGCGAGGAAAGACCGTAGGCGGCGCACTCCAGGCGCAGCGCCCGCGCCCGCGCGCCGAAGCTGGATAACAGATGCATGCTCTCCGCCTCGCCGCGCGCGTCATCCGCAAGCGCACCGCCGACGCCGCGCAGCCATGAGCCGCCCTGCGGTATCGCCTGCGGCCGCTCAAGGTCGATCAGCGCCGACCACCCGATGCCGAGCGGGCGGGTCATCTCCAGGAAGGCCCGGCAGGCGTAGGTCCAGAATTCATCGCCGGACAGACAAATCTCCAGCGTCATCAGTTTGTGAAGCGGGGCCGGCAGCTCGGCCAGGGCCTGACAGAGCCGCATCCTCTGGCTGCCGGAGCTGAGGCTGGTGTGCCGCAGCGCCAGGGTGATTGGCAGCCGGCGGCCGCTGTCGGCCAGTTCACGAATGTCCTCGCCGACGGCCCGAATCAGCGCCAAGTCGGCCTGGAAGGCTTTCCATTCGAGGGCACGGCCGGGTGGGTCGGCGGTTGGCTCTTCGAGAACGAACGCCCGGAAGCGCAGAAGGGTCATCTGGGTGACGTCCCAAACCGGACTATAGACGTGGACACGAACCTCGGGAGCTTCTTGGACCTCGCCATCCGCCGGCCCCTGCGCTCGGCCTGCGCCACCGCGGGCCGCGTCCGGGCCGGCCGGCGAGAGCTGCGAGCGAACTTGCGCATCGTCTGCGGTCGCCGGGCCCAGCCTGTTGGCGGATGGGGTCTCGTGCGCCGGCGCGGCGCGGGCCAGAGCTTCGGCCAGGACCGCCTCGTGGTCGCCCTTGGCGAGCGCAGTGGCGGAGATCTCCGTGCAGAGCGCCCGCAGCCCGATCCCGTCAGCTTCGCCCTCGCCGAGAAGGTGCTGGACGATCTCCTTGGCGATCACCCGGCTTTTGAATTCGGCTTCCGCCGAGCCGAGGGTGGCGAACAAGACCAGGTAGCCGTCGTCCCCTTGCCGCTCGAAGACGTCGCCACGGGCCAGGTGCCTGGAAATCGTGTTCTGGGCGATCAGGTGGACCTTTTCGGCGAGAGCCGGCCAGCGGTCGCCGAGCTTGGCCTGCACCTCGGCCAGCCCCACCATCTTGAAGGCGCTGAGCGGGACGGCGATCTCGGTGGGCTGAGGCGCGGCAGTGCGCCAGCGAGAAAGCCCGCCCGGCGCCCGACGCTCTTGCGCGCCCAATATCCGCCGAGCCCCCTCCGCCAGGCCGACCAACAGCGAGCGCGGCCGGTCGGCGATCGCTGCGGCGGTGGTTCTTGGCATGCCGTTGGACGTCGTCACGTATCAAATCCCAGTGGCCGATCGCTAGGGAAATTATAACGCGAAAATGTTCACACCCGGCTAACGGTCGATCAACGACATCCTAGCCGCCGTCATCTTCCGAGTTTCACGAGACGCCCACGCAGGCCGTTTGAGTGTGAATCGGCGCGATGGGTCGCCTCCTACAACGCCCACCCTTTCAACTACTGAATGCGAAGATCGGCGGTGGAACCCGAGCCGCTTCATAGCGGGTCACAGGTTCGTGGCCTGATACCCCCACCAGATTTTTCACCAGCTCAGGTGGAATTCTCGCGACGTGTTTGCGGCGCTCGTCTGCACTCTTTTGCTCGTTTTGTGTTGTCGCGCTTTCTGACCGTGCCCTCCGCCAAACCCCGCCACGTATGAATGTATCGATGCCGTCGGGGGCGGGAGCGTCCACCTCAGCACCAACGAGATCCCCCCTCGCCGGCGACCGACTACGCTTGATCAGCGTTCGTCACGGACAACTATGGAGTGGCCCGAGATGGCCCGTATCTCAAGGTCTGAAGCGCCGGCATCCGCGAACGCCTGCAGCGCTGATCCCCTCAGCTACATAGCCTCTATGGCTCAGCAACCCTGCGACTGCGGGTGCCGTCGACCAAGCCGTCTCAGGCAGTCGAATCCAAAATGGCTCGCACCTTCTCCGCGAGTTCATCGCTACGGTACGGCTTGCGCAGCATATGCGTCGATCTGTGCTGATCGTCACCATCGCGGTTCTGCACCTTGGC
>DATCFQ010000718.1:0-5805 GCA_036509495.1 Caulobacteraceae bacterium | reverse complement strand
AGGAAGCTGGCCCTGATCGTCGTCGATGAGGAGCACGACAGCTCCTACAAGCAGGACGAAGGCTTCATCTACCACGCCCGCGACCTGGCGGTGGCGCGGGCCAAGATCGAGCGGGCTGGCGTGGTCCTGGCCTCGGCGACGCCGTCTTTGGAGTCGCTCTGGAACGCCGAGCAGGGCCGCTATCGCTGGCTGAGGCTGAAGGCCCGTCACGGCGTGGCGGTGCTGCCGAAGATCGAGCTGATCGACCTGCGCCAGACGCCGCCCGAGCCCGGGCGCTGGCTGTCGTGGCCTCTGGTCCAGGCCATGGGCGAGACCTTCGAGCGCGGCGAACAGAGCCTGCTGTTCCTGAACCGGCGGGGCTATGCGCCGCTGGTGCTGTGCAAGGCCTGCGGCGAGCGACTGTGCGCCCCCGACACCCAATCGTGGCTGGTCGAGCACCGCTATTCGGGCCGGCTGGTCTGCCACCTGACCGGCTTCTCCATGCCGCGGCCCGACCGCTGTCCCCACTGCGGGGCCAAGGACTCCCTGACCTCCATCGGCCCGGGGGTCGAGCGGGTGGCCGAAGAGGTCGCCCAGCTGTTCCCCGAGGCGCGGCTGGCGGTGTTCTCCTCCGACACGGTCGCCCATCCGGAGGCGGCACGCGAGCTGATCGAGCAGATGCAGGCCGGCGAGATCGACGTGCTGGTGGCCACCCAGGCCGCCGCCAAGGGGCATAACTTTCCAAAGCTCACCCTGGTGGGGGTGGTCGACGCCGACCTGTCGCTGCGGGGCGGGGACCTCAGGGCCGGCGAGCGGACCTATCAGCTGCTGGCCCAGGTTTCGGGCCGGGCCGGCCGGGCCGATCGCCCCGGACGGGCGCTGCTGCAGACCTATTGCCCCGAGCATGGGGTGATGCAGGCTTTGCTGGCCCAGGACCGCGACGCCTTCATCGAAGCGGAGATGGCCGAGCGCCGCGCGGCGGGCCTGCCGCCCTTCGGCCGGCTGGCGGCGGTGATCCTGTCGGGCCCCGACGCCCAGGCCCTGGAGGCCTATGCCCGCGCCCTGGCCGCCGCCGCGCCCAACGGCGAGGGCGTGGAGGTCTACGGCCCCGCCGACGCCCCCCTGGCCCTGATCCGCGGCCGGCGGCGCAAACGCTTCCTGGTGCGCACCGATCGCAACGTCGATCTGCAGGCCTTCATGTCCGCTTGGCGGGCGCGCGGACCCAAGCCGCCGGGCCAGATCCGGGTCTCGGTGGACATCGATCCCTACAATTTCCTCTGAGCGACGACCACGAAGCGCCGCAGCATGGCCGCGCTTCAGCCAAATTCGGCGAACACCGTTGGGTCTCCCGTCGGAGGATTGGGGATGGCCCGGCGCGCCGGAAGGTCATGGGCTCCGGCGGTCGCCGGGGCGCTCGCGGTCCACGCCGCGATGGTGCTCGCCGTCGTTCTTACGGTGGAGATCGCCTCGCCGCCCAAGGAACTGCCGGCGGTGATTGTCCAGCTTCTTCGAATGGCGCCCGCACCGGCGACGACGAAGCGACGGCGCCCATTCCGCGAGGTCACGCCGCTCGTCACGCCCTCGCCCAGTCCCGCAGCCTTGGTCGTGCCGACCACGTCCGCGAATGCGCCCGCAGAGGCGGAACCTGCCGCGGGAACGACCGCGACGGCGGACGTTCAGGCGAAGCTCCGCGGCATCCTGCGCGGATCGGTCGGCTGCGCGGACGCCAAGCTCTACCGGCTGAGCCCCGAGGAGGAAGCCAAATGCCACCGCTTCCTGCAGGCCCACGTCGATCCAGACCTTCAGATTCCCGCACCTATCGATCCGCTCAAGCGCTCCTGGTACGACGCCACCATCCGCGCGCGCCAAGTCGCCCGCGTCATGCAGCCCGGTCACAGCCACCCCAGCCTCGTCGCGGGCAAATGCGGCGGCGCGGCAGGCAGCGTGGGCATCGTCAAGGTTGGCCCATGCGGGATCCGATTGTCCACCATGTTTGATGACGACGACGCACCGTTTCCGGGACGCTAGTGGGGCGGATAAGACGGCCGGATCCGGCGGGTTGGGGAGTGTCGGTGCTTGAGGTCCCATATGCGTCGCTAAACTGAGTCACCGCTTTGAGCGACGCTGCGTTGACCGCGAGGGGGGCTTTCGCTATATCCCGCGCCTCCTGAAATCCATCCGGCGCCGCCTTGTGGGCTGCGCGACGCAAGGTACGACAGTCCATGGCCAATACGCCCGGCGCCAAGAAAGCGATCCGCAAGATCGAGCGCCGCACCGAAGTGAACACCGCCCGCCGTTCACGCGTGCGGACCTTCCTGCGCAAGTTCGAAGAGGCTCTGGCCGCCGGCGACGCCGCCGCCGCCAAGCTCGCTTTCATCACCGCGGAATCGGAGCTGATGCGGGCCGTCGGCAAGGGCGTCGTGCACAAGAATACCGGCTCGCGCAAAGTGTCGCGCCTCGCCGCCCGCTTGAGAAAGCTCTCCGCGGCCTGATCAGGCGCCCGGCCGGGGGTTCCGGCTCAAATACTTGATAACGTGAAGTTTTTCAGAGCCCCTTGGCCGATCGCCGAGGGGTTTTCCGATTCCCGTGAGTCAAGAAAATCGTCGGGGGACGGAATGCCGCACGGCCCAGCTATCCCTTGCCGAAAAAGGCGCCGCACGAGTCAAGCGGACAAATTTGGATCGACGCAAAACTTAATGATTGAATCGCCCGGGCCGCCGATTAGTGTCGGGGACAGAGCGTTTCTTCCTTCTTTTTACGAACGAAAAACAGCGGCGGGCGCCTTGGCGGGCGCAGCCTCGTAGCGAGACTGTTTTCGTTCGGTTTGTCACCGTGGTTCGGGGGTGTGGGTCACGGACGGCGAAGCTGTGTCTGGGGATTGGGGCAATGACGAAGATCGAGATCGCAAGCGACCTGAAGCCATCGCCGGCCGCCTCGGTTTGGGTGCTGGCCTGCACCACGCTGCGACGAGAGCTGGGGGAAGCGACCTTCGGATCGTGGGTCGAACAGGCCAAGCTGCTCGAGGACCCCAACGGGGGCGTGGTGCTGGTCACCCCGACGGGCATCGCCGCCGACTGGATCCGCCGCAACGCCTGGCGCCGGATCGTCGAACTCTGGGCCGTGCACGACCCGTCCGGCCGGCACATGAACCTCAAGTCCAGGAACGAGATGGAAGCCTCCGGCCGCGCGGCTGCGCTGCGGCTGGTGGCCGTCGATGGCCATTCCCCCGGCGAGACGACGGCTCCGGTCGAACTCCCCGACGCCGAGCCGGCCAGGATCCGCGCCCCGCGCCCCGCCGGCCTGCAGGACCGCTACACCTTCGACACCTTCGTGCAGGGCCCCACCAACGAGTTCGCCTATGCGGTCGCGCGCCGCGTAGCCTCATGGGCCGACGGCCACTTCAATCCGGTGTTGTTCCACGCGCCCTACGGCTTCGGCAAGACGCACCTCCTGCAGGCTCTGGCCCTGGAAGCCTCGCGCGCCCGGCCCGACAAGCGGGTGATCTATCTGACCGCCGAGCGGTTCCTGTCGAACTTCGTCAAGGCGCTGCAGGAGCGCTCGACCGCCGACTTCAAGGAAGAACTCCGGACCGCCGACCTGCTGCTGATCGACGACGCCCATTTCGTCGCCGGCAAGACCACCACCCAGGAAGAGCTGTTCCAGACCCTGACCGCCCTGGTCGGAGACGGTCGCCGCGTGGTGCTCTCAGCCGACCGGCCGCCCTCGGCCCTGACCGAGATGGACGGGCGGCTGCGCTCCCACCTGGCGGCGGGCCTGGTCTGCGGCATAGAGCCGGCCGACCGGACCCTCAGGCTCGCCATCCTGCAGAAGAAGCTCGACGTCCTCTGCCGCCAGCAGGGCATGCGCTGCTCGCAGGTCAACGAGCGGGTCCTGGCCTTCCTGGCCGACCGCTTCATCGATTCCGTGCGCGAGCTCGAGGGCGCGCTCAACACCCTGGTCGCCCGCGCGGGCGAGCGGCTGCCGGTGGTCGACGTGGATGAGGCCCAGGCGATCCTGCGCCCCCACCTGCGCACCGGCGAGCGGCGCATCACCGTCGACGATATCCAGAAGGCGGTGTCGGAATACTACGGCATGAAGCAGGCCGACCTATTGTCGGATCGCCGCAACCGGGCCATCGCGCGGCCGCGCCAGACCGCCATGTGGCTCTGCAAACAGCTCACCACCCGCTCGCTGCCCGACATCGGAAGGCGCTTTGGCGGTCGCGACCACACCACCGTCCTGCACGCCGTGCGCAAGATCGAGCAGCTGAAGGGCGTCGACGCCCCGATCGCCGCCGACCTCGAGACGCTGTTGCGCAAGCTGCGGGGGTGACGAGCGAGCGAGCGCCAGCGAGGTATGGGATCGCCAATGGCTTGGCGATCCCCGCGAGGAACGCCGGAGCGCAAGCGGAGGCGGGGCTGAAATCATTCCGATCGCGGAGGGGCCGGGGAACGGAGGCGGGCGTCCGAGACGCTCGCCTCCGGACCGGCGTCCGCGCTCCAGGGCGACCAGCGTCAATCCGGCGCCCGCTCGCCCCTTCCCCCGCCGCCCGTTTGAGCTAATCTGCCCGCCCCCGCGCTTTCGGGGCAGACCCAAGGGGCTGAGTCGGGGCAGACTTTTCGAGGATCGGACCAGATGAGGTTGACCATCGAGCGCGCGGCGCTCCTGAAGGCCCTCGGCCACGTGCAAAGCGTCGTCGAACGACGCAACACCATCCCCATCCTGTCCAACGTGCTCTTGGCCGCCGACCGGAACTCCCTGGCGTTCTCGGCGACGGATCTCGACATGGAGATCATCGACGAGGCGTCCGCCGATGTGCAGGGCTCCGGCCAGATCACCGCGCCCGCCCACACCCTCTACGAGATCGTGCGCAAGCTGCCCGAAGGCGCGGATGTGGAGCTGCGCTACACCGCCGAGGACCCCAGGCTGTCGGTCTCGGCCGGGCGCTCGCGCTTCAACCTGCCGGTGCTGCCGGCGGGCGATTTTCCGGTGATGTCGCAGGACGGCCTGTCCTCGCGCCTCGGGGTCGACGCCGCCGACCTGATCCGCCTGATCGACAAGACCCGCTTCGCCATCTCCACCGAGGAGACGCGCTACTATCTGAACGGGCTCTACCTGCATGCCGTCACCGAAGGCGGGCAGGCCAAGCTCAGGGCCGTGGCCACCGATGGCCACCGCCTGGCCCTGGCCGAGATGCCGGCGCCGGAAGGCGCCGCCGGCCTGCCCGGCGTCATCGTGCCGCGCAAGACGGTGCAGGAAGCGCGCCGCCTGCTCGACGACGCCCCCGAAGTGGTCGAGCTGCAGGTGTCGCCGGCCAAGGTGCGGTTGGACTTCGGCGGGGCCGCCCTGACCTCCAAGGTGATCGACGGCTCCTTCCCCGACTATTCCCGGGTGATCCCGCGCGACAATTCCAAGGTGCTGATCGTCGACAACCAGCTGTTCGCCCAGGCGGTCGACCGGGTGGCGACCATCTCGGCGGAGAAGTCCCGCTCGGTGAAGCTGGCCATCGAATCCGGGCGCATGGTGCTGACCGTGCGCAACATGGAAGCCGGCCAGGGGGTCGAGGAACTGGAGATCGACTATTCGGGCGACGCCTTCGAGATCGGCTTCAACGCCCGCTATCTGCTGGACGTCACCGATCAGATCCAGGGCGAGACCGCCGAGTTCCGCTTCGCCGACCCCGCCTCGCCCACCCTGGTCCTCGACCCCTCCGACGCCGGCGTCCAGTACGTGCTGATGCCGCTGAGGGTGTGATCCCATTTCCGCTCATCCCGGCGAAAGCCGGGACCCAGGCTTTTTGACCTGAGTTCGGAGCAGTCGCAGATC
>DATCFQ010000717.1:0-5711 GCA_036509495.1 Caulobacteraceae bacterium | reverse complement strand
CGCTTCCAGCCGGTGTTCGTCAATGAGCCCTCGGTCGAGGACACCATCTCGATCCTTCGGGGCCTGAAGGAGAAATACGAGCTGCACCACGGGGTACGCATCTCCGACAGCGCCATCGTCGCCGCCGCCACCCTGTCGAACCGCTACATCGCCGACCGCTTCCTGCCCGACAAGGCCATCGACCTGGTCGACGAGGCCGCCAGCCGCGTGCGCATGGCGGTGGACTCCAAGCCCGAGGAACTGGACGAGATCGACCGGCGGCTGATCCAGCTGAAGATCGAGCGCGAGGCGCTGAAGAAGGAGACCGACGACGCCTCCAGGCGCCGGCTGGAGACCCTGGAAGCCGATCTCGACGATCTCGAGACCCAGTCCGAAGCAATGACCGCCCGCTGGAAGGCCGAGAAGGCCAAGGTCGGCTCCGCCGCCCAGGCCCGCGAGGCCCTGGACCGGCTGCGCGCCGAGCTGGAGAAGGCCCAGCGTTCGGGCGACCTGCAGCGCGCCTCGGAGATCATGTACGGCGAGATCCCCACCATGGAGAAGCGCCTGGCCGAGGCTGAGGAGTCCGCCAAGGACCAGCTGACGCCCGAAGTGGTCGATGCCGAACAGATCGCCGCGGTGGTCTCGCGCTGGACCGGCGTGCCGGTCGAGAAGATGCTCGAAGGCGAGCGCGAGAAGCTGCTGCAGATGGAAGAGGCCCTGCACGGGCGGGTGGTCGGCCAGGACGAGGCCCTGACCGCGGTGTCCGACGCCGTCCGCCGCGCGCGGGCGGGGCTGAAGGACCCGAACCGGCCGATCGGCTCGTTCATGTTCCTGGGCCCCACGGGCGTGGGCAAGACCGAGCTGACCAAGGCCCTGGCCGAGTTCCTGTTCGACGACGAGTCGGCCATCACCCGGATGGACATGTCCGAGTACATGGAAAAGCACTCGGTCAGCCGCATGATCGGGGCGCCGCCGGGCTATGTCGGCTACGACGAAGGCGGCGCGCTCACCGAGTCCATCCGCCGGCGGCCCTACCAGGTGGTGCTGTTCGACGAGATCGAGAAGGCCCACCCGGACGTGTTCAACGTGCTGCTGCAGGTGCTCGACGACGGCCGGCTGACCGATGGCCAGGGCCGCACCGTCGATTTCCGCAACACCCTGATCATCATGACCTCCAACATGGGCGCGGAATACCTCGCCAACCTGGAGCACGATCAGGACGTCGAGGTGGCCCGGCCGGCGGTGATGGAAGCGGTGCGCCGGCACTTCCGCCCCGAGTTCCTGAACCGGATCGACGAGATCATTCTGTTCAAGCGGCTCGGCCGCGCCCAGATGGACGCCATCGTGACCATCCAGCTGGCGCGGGTGGAGAAACTGCTCGCCGACCGTCGCATGACCCTGTCGCTGGACGCCGCCGCCCTGCACTGGCTGGGCGAGCGAGGCTACGATCCGGTCTATGGCGCCCGGCCGCTGAAGCGGGTGATCCAGAAGGAGCTGGTCGATCCCATCGCCAAGCAGCTGCTGGCCGGCCAGATCGCCGACGGCGAGGTGATCCAGGTCAGCGTCGGCGGCGACGGCCTGGAGATCGGCAAGGCGACGCTGCAGTAAGGCGGCTCTGTTCAGTGGACCGGGGCGCCGAGGCTGGCGCCGGTCAGCACCACCACGGCGGCGGCGACCAGCATCAGGGCGCCGCCGATCAAGCCCGCCGCCACATAGCCCCGGTAACGGCGGCGATGCGGCCGGAACATGCTCACATAGGCCAAGGGTCTGGGTTGGTCGGCTTCGCTGCCGAAAATCCGGTGATGAGACATGGAACTGGAAACTGAACCGACCCTGACGCCCGCCGGCTCATCGTGCGCCAGTGTGGCGTATCGATGGCTTCAAAATCCGGTGATCGCAAGCAACCTGAGGCGGGTTCGATGAACCGTGGCTGAATGGCCGCAGGCAGCCCGTCGGACAGGCGAAAGGCGGCGGCCCTGAGGCCGCCGCCCTGGTTCATGCCGTGCAGGTCAGACCTGCGGTCCTACCAGCACCGCCTGCGCTCGACATAGGCGTAGGCGTAGGGGTCCCACACCGTATAGGCGCGGCAGCGGCGGCCGTAACCATAGCCGTACGCACGGCCATAGTAGCCGTCGCCGTAATAGGGATGCGAGCCGGCGATGGCCGCGCCGACGGCCAGACCGGCGATGCCGGCAGCGACGGCCGCGCCGCCGTTCCCGTGACGATAATGATGGCGGTACTGCGCCGAGGCCGTCGACCCAATACCGATGCCGCCCAGCAAGGTGACGGCGGCCAAACCCGTGGCGATGATCTTGCGCATGGAGACACTCCTTCGCTTTTTGTTCACCCCTCTGGCCATGGAAAACGCGCGAATGCCGATCCGGCTCCGCGGAAAGACTTGGAATCAGCGCACGCCAACCTTGACCGAGGTTATCCGAACCTCGGCCGACGGCGCGCAACGCGAGACTTTGCTACTGGAGGACGACGGTCTTCACAGCGCCCGGACCGGTGTCCACGCGCCGCATCAGGGCGATCGCCGCGCCGCCGTCGGCGGGCTGGGCCACCACGATGACGAACCAGCCGCCCGCGGGCAGGCCGGAGAACACGAAGCGTCCGGCGCCGTCGCAGCCGGAGCGGCGGACATAGGCGGAATAGTCGTCCGACGGGCGATTGGCCTGGCGGCTGCGCACATCCGCGACCGGCAGGGCGGCCCGTTCGCTGGAGCCGTAGAGCTGCAGGATGCGGCGGCGGCTATAGGGTGCGTCGGGCGTCAGCACCGCCTGGCCCGCGCAGCTGTAGCGGCGCCCGTCGTGGGTATAGTCGACCAGCCCGCGCACGGTGGCCGAGCCGGGCGCGGTCGACCAGGCGAATTCGGACGGCGAGAAGCGGGCCGCGGCCCTTGCCGGGGGCGGCGGGGGAGCGGGGGGCTCGGGATAGACATCCGCGCAGGCGCCCAGCGCCGCGCAAAGTCCGATGGCCAGCAGTCTAAGTTTCATGACGTCTTGGAGCCCTGCACGCAGTAACGCTTGATCCGATCCATCCCCGTTCCAGATAGGCCCGGCGCGGATCAAAGGAAATCCCTGAGATAGGCCACCAGGGGCGCATCGGCTGGCGGCATGGGCAGTTCGGCCATCTGCGACGGCCGGATCCAGCGGATCTGAGGGTGCTCGAGCGCCCGGACCATCCCCTCCCAGCGCCGGCACAGATAGAGCGGCATCAACAGGTGGAAGTCGTCGTAGCCGTGCGAGGCGAAGACGAAGGGCGCCAGGCAGGCGGCGGTGACGCTGATATCCAGCTCCTCCTTCAGTTCGCGGATCAGGCAGGCCTCGGGCGTCTCGCCGGCCTCGAGCTTGCCGCCGGGGAACTCCCACAACCCGGCCAGCGCCTTGCCTTGCGGCCGCTGGCACATCAGCACTCGCCCGTCCGCATCCACCAGCGCGCAGGCGGCCACCAGCAGCAGCGGGACGCCGCTGGATGCGGCGCCGGCCACGCTTTGGGCGGATTTCAAAGCCACAGCCTTGTAAACAGTGTGAAGTTGATTAGACGCATCGACCTAAGCAGCCTATTTTGATCCCGTGCGAGGAGGCCTCCGGTGGACGCCGCAAGTCTGCGAAAGCCCAGTCCAGTGGATGCCCACGTGGGCTCCCGCATCCGGCTTCGCCGCAAGCTGCTGGGTCTGTCGCAGCAGCAATTGGCCCAACGGCTCGGGCTGACCTTCCAGCAGGTGCAGAAGTACGAGCGGGGCGTCAACCGCGTCAGCGCCTCCAAGCTCTATGAGACCGCCCTGGTGCTGGAGGCGCCGGTGACCCACTTCTTCGAAGGGCTGGACGACCAGCCCCAGGCCGCGAATTCGCCGGAAGGCGAGGCGGCGGTCACCGCCTTCCTGATGACTCCCGAGGGCCTCGAACTGGCGACCCTGTTCCCGCGCATCCCCAGGGGCCGCATGCGCCACCAGGTGCTGGAACTGGTCCGGACCCTGGCCGAGACCTGACCCTCATCTTGAGGGTCATCCCGGAAAGCCGCTCTGGCGCCCCGGACTTGATCCGGGGCGGGATCGCCGCGAACTCCGGCGTCCTGACCCGATCCCGGCTCTCCGCCCTGCGGGCTCCGGCCGGGATGACAAGCGAGAGGGCAGCGCTCAGGACCGATAGTCGCCGTTGATCTCGACGTAGCGCTTGGTCAGGTCGCAGGTCCACATCGCCGCCGAGGCGTGGCCGACGCCTACGTCCACCCCGATCTCCAGCTCCGGCCGCTTCATATAAGCCGACATCCTGCGCTCGTCGTAGGTCGGCGAGACCACCCCGTCCTCGGCCGCCATCAGCTCCCCGAAGCGGATCGACATCCGCTCGCGGTTGATCGGCTCGTCGGCCCGGCCTGCGGCCATGACCACGCGGCCCCAGTTGGCGTCCTCCCCGGCGATGGCGGTCTTCACCAGCATGGACTCCGCGATGGTGCGGGCGATCTTGCGCGCCGAGGCCGGGGTCTCCGCGCCCGTCACCTCGATCTTGACGAACTTGCGAGCGCCCTCGCCGTCGCGCACCAGCTGCCAGGCGAGGTCGAACATCACCCGCTCCAGCTTCTCGCGGAAGTCGGCCAGCCGGCGATCGCCGGCCCGGCTGATCCTGGGCGCGCCCGACTGGCCGGTGGCGAACAGCAGGCAGGTGTCGTTGGTCGAGCGGTCGCCGTCGACGGTGACCGAATTGAAGCTGGCGCGCACATAGAGCTGCAGCAGGGTCTGCAACGCCGCCGGCGAGATCGCCGCGTCGGTGGCGATGAAAGCCAGCATGGTCGCCATGTCCGGCGCGATCATGCCCGAGCCCTTGCAGAAGCCGGCGATGCGCACCTCCACCCCGTCGATCACGGCGGTGGCGAACGCCCCCTTGGGAAAGGTGTCGGTGGTCATGATCGCGCGCGCGCCCAGCGCCCAGTTGTCGGGCGAGAGCCGCGCCTCGATCTCGGGCAGGCGGGCGGTGATCTTGGCGTCGTCGAGCAGCACGCCGATGACTCCGGTGGAGGCCAGCATGACGTCGCGCTGACGGCACCCCAGCCGTTTGGCCGCCGCCGCAGCCACCCGCCGCGCGGCGTCCGCGCCCGGCCGTCCCGTGAAGGAATTGGCGCAGCCAGCATTGACCACCAGACCGCAGACCTCGCCGCCGCCGGCCTCCAGGTGCCGCTGGCACCAGTCCACCGGGGCCGAGCCGACGGCGTGACGGGTGAACACGCCGGCGCAGGTCGTGCCTTCGGCGAAGCGCATAAGGAGGACGTCGTCGCGCACGTGCTTGTAAAATCCGGCCCGGCCGGCCGCGAGTTCGACTCCGGCGATGGGCGGGATGGTCGGGAACGGCACGGCGAGCGGCGAGATCGGCAGGGCGCCCTTGGCCGGCGCGGGAGCCGCGTTGGCGACGTCAGACGGGTGGCTCTGGCGGTGCGCCCGCTGCACGGCGGCGCGCTTCAGCACCGAGGCCAGCGGATCCAGCGCTTTCTCGATGGTCTGGCTGACCAGTTCGGCCGGCCCGGCGATCGGACGAGCCTTGGCGCCGGCGCCCTTCCGCTTGGTTTCACTCGGCTTCACTTGGCGACGCTCCCGGGTCTGGCGGGCCGCGCAGGGGCGGCCGTCGGCGGTTGGGCGGCCGGCGCGGACGGCGCAGCGGCGACCGGCGGCGCCGAGGCCGGCTCGGTCGGCGTTCCCGGCACATCGGTCGGCGGCCCGATCAGCAGCTTGACCTTGCTCT
>DATCFQ010000716.1:0-2609 GCA_036509495.1 Caulobacteraceae bacterium | reverse complement strand
AGCTTCTCGTTCTTGACGTGCTCGCTGAGGTCGGTGATCGCCTGGGTCAGGGCCAGCATCTCCTTGGCTCTGAGTTCGTCGATCTTCTGGTGCAGCAGCTCGATCTCGAGCTCGGCCTTGATGTTCACGTTGTAGTCGCTCTCGGCCTTCTTGCGGTCGATGTCCTGCTGCCGGTTCTGGCTCATCATGATGAAGGGCGCGGCATAGGCCGCCTGGAACGACAGGGCCAGGTTCAGCAGGATGAAGGGATAGGGGTCCCATCGCTGGATGAAGGCGGTCACGTTCAACACGATCCAAAAGAACAGCAGGGCGCTCTGGATGATGATGAAGCGCCACGAGCCCATGGTCGACGCCACCCAGTCGGCCACCGTCTGGCCGATGGTGAGTCGGTCGGCGGCCTGCTCGGTCTTCGCCCGCGTCCGCAGCCCGCGCCTCATGCTGCGCAACTCTTCGAGCAGCCGTTGCTCGGCGTCGTGCAGCTCGGTTTTCAGATCATGCGCCATCGCCCGAATCCCCCTGACGCCCAACCCCTCGACTATAGGCGCCCCGGCGCTCCGGCCAAGGGTTCCGCTCGGCCCGGCGGATCATTGGAGCGCGACGGAAACCTCGAGCGCTGCTGGGGGTTATCCCAAGAGACCAAATCCATCAGGAGATGCCCCGTGATCCGCACCTTGGCTTTCGCCGCCGCCGCGGCGCTGCTGGTCTCGGCCGCCGCCCCCGCCTTCGCCCAGCCCGTTGCGCACCGCGCGCCCACAGGCGGCGAGCCGCGCGAACTCGGTGCGCGGGCCGAAAACTTCGTCAGGGCCGCCGCGCAATCGGACGAGTTCGAACGCCGCGCCGGCCGCCGTGCCCAGTCCATGGCCCGTTCGCAGCGCGTGCGCGACTTCGGCGGCATGATGGTCCAGGACCACACGATGAGCACCCGCGACCTGCAGGCGGCGATCCGCCGAAGCGGTCACGATGTTCCGCCGCCGCCGCCGTTGCAGCCCGACCAGCAAAGGATGCTGGATCAGCTGAAGAGCGCAGGGCAGGGCTTCGACTTCATGTATCTCAAGCAGCAGGTGCAAGCGCACCAGGAGGCGCTCAGCCTTCTGCAATCCTATGCCCGGGATGGCCACAATGCGGTGCTCCGCGCCGCCGCTCGGCAGACCATTCCGATGGTCCGCAAGCACCTGGAAGCGGCCCAGAACCTGCAGGCCAGCGTCCGCCACTGAGGCCGTCGTCCCGCCAGGCGCGTGAGCGGCCTATCCGGGACGCCGCCTGAGGTCAGGCCAGCTCGACCGCCATGGCCACGGCCTCGCCGCCGCCGATGCAGAGCGAGGCGACGCCCTTCTTGCCGCGGCGCGTTTCCAGCGCCGACAGCAGGGTCGCCAGGATGCGCGCGCCCGAGGCGCCGATCGGATGGCCGAGGGCGCAGGCGCCGCCGTTGACGTTCAGCTTCTCGTGCGGGATCTGAAGGTCGTGCATGGCGGCCATGGCCACCACCGCGAAGGCCTCGTTGACCTCGAACAGGTCGACGTCGCCGACACTCCAGCCGGCCTTCTCCAGCACCTTCCTCACCGCCGGCACCGGGGCGGTGGTGAACTGGGCCGGGGCCTGGGCGTGGGCGGCGTGGGAGACGATCCGGGCCACGATCGGCAGGCCGAGCTTCTCCGCCGTCGACTGGCGGGTCAGCACCAGGGCCGCGGCGCCGTCCGAGATCGACGAGGCGTTGGCGGCGGTGACGGTGCCGTCCGGAGTGAAGGCCGGGCGCAGGGTGGGGATCTTGGCCGGATCGGACTTGCCCGGCTGCTCGTCGGCGGCGACGGTCTCGACGCCCTTGCGGGTCTTGATCTCGACGGGGACGATCTCGCGATCGAAGGCGCCGCTGGCTTGCGCCTGCTTGGCGCGGGCCAGGCTTTCGATGGCGAAGGCGTCCTGCATCTGGCGGGTGAACTGATAGGCGCTGGCGGTGTCCTCGGCGAACAGGCCCATGGCCTTGCCCTCGTAGGCGTCCTCCAGCCCGTCCAGCATCATCGAGTCGTAGACGGTGTCGTGGCCGATGCGGGCGCCGGAGCGGTGCTTGGCCAACAGGTAGGGCGAGTTGGTCATGCTCTCCATGCCGCCGGCGACGATGACCTCGGCCGAGCCGGACTTCAGCATGTCGTGGGCGAAGATGGCCGACTGCATGCCCGAGCCGCAGACCTTGTTCACCGTCACCGCCTCGGTCGAGAGCGGCAGGCCCGCGCCCAGCGCCGCCTGTCTCGCCGGGGCCTGGCCAAGGCCCGCCGGCAGCACGCAGCCCATGAACACCTTGTCGACCTGCTCGCCCTTCAGGCCCGCCCGCTCCAGCGCCGCCCGGATGGCGGTCGAGCCGAGTTCGGTCGCCTTGACCGGCGAGAGGGCCCCTTGGAACCCGCCCATCGGGGTTCGGGCATAGGCGGCGATGACGATGGGATCGGCGGCGTCGGTCATGGGGAGGAGTTCCGGGACAGAAAATGTTGCAGTGCGGAAAATGCGCATTTGCCGGCCCGCGCGCAAGCGTGGCGGCGCGGATGTCGTCACTCCCAAACCCGCTCATCCCCGCGAAAGCGGGGACCCAGGTGTTTTATGTCCGTGTCCGCAAACCG
>DATCFQ010000715.1:0-3117 GCA_036509495.1 Caulobacteraceae bacterium | reverse complement strand
CTACTACCGCACCTATCTGGACCTGATGGACCACTGGGACCGCGTGCTGCCCGGGCGGGTGCTGAGGGTTCAGCATGAGGATGTGGTGGACGACCTGGACGCCAGCGTGCGCCGCATCCTCGACCACTGCGGCCTGCCGTTCGAACAGGCCTGCATCGACTTCCACAAGACCCAGCGCAGCGTGCGCACACCCAGCTCCGAGCAGGTCCGCCGTCCGATCTTCCGCGACGGCCTGGATCAGTGGGCGCAGTACGAGCCCTGGCTCGGCCCGCTCAAGACCGCTCTTGGCGACGCCATGCAACGCTATCGGGACTAAGGGGATGTCGAATAAAGATGACGCCGAGCGAATTGGAAATCCGCTCGTCCCGGTCAAGGTCGGGATCCAGATGAAAGATCAGAGCGTCTCCTTATGGAGCGCATGCCAAGTCAGGCCGGACAAAGCTACAAAGATTGGCGCTTTATGATCTGGATCTGGGTTTTCGCCGGGAGAAGCGTACCCATCCGGTGAGGACCGCAGGTCAGGCGGCCTGAGTTAGCGCCGTGGATCGCGACCGCCAGTTCCACGGAAGCAGTTGGTCAAGGTTCTGGACGGGGTGTTCGGCGATCCGGGCCAGGACGTCGGCTAGCCAGGCCTGCGGATCGACGTCGTTGAGCTTGCAGGTGACGATCAGGCTGTACATGGCGGCCGCGCGATGGCCGCCGCGGTCGGACCCGCAAAATAGCCAAGCCTTCCGGCCGAGGGCGATGCCCCGCAGGGCCCGCTCGGCGGCGTTGTTGGTCAGACAGATCCGGCCGTCGTCCAGGAAGCGGGTGAAGGCGGGCCAGCGCGTGAGCATGTAGTCGAGCGCCTTGGCCACGGGGTCGTGGCGCGAGAGCTTGGCGCGTTGATCTCTCATCCAGCGCTCCAGGTCCGTGACAAGCGGCGCGCTCTGGTCCTGGCGGGCGGCTCGCCGTTCTGACGCCGGGCGGCCGTTGATCGTGCGTTCGATGTCGAACAGAGCGTCGATGCGCCTGACCGCCTCCAGCGCGATGGGCGAGACAACCGCAGTCTTGCCCCGGGACTTGCGGCGCGCGGCCTCGGCAATGTCGGCCAGCTCGAAGAACTTACGCCGGCCATGCGCCCAGCACAGGGCCTGGCTGATGTCGCCGGGACTGCGACCGCCCTGATAGAGGGCGTCGTATCCGCCATAGGCGTCGGCTTGCAGCGCGCCGGCCCATTGGGCCAGGTGGCCTTGCGGATGTTCGCCGCGCCGGTTGCGCGAATAGTAGAACACCGCCGCCGGCGGGGCCGGCCCGGCGAAGGGCCGGTCGTCGCGCACGTAGGTCCAACATCGGCCGGTGTCGGTCTTACCCTTGGCCAGGACCGGCACAGTGGTGTCGTCGCCGTGCAGCCGCTCGGCAGCGAACACATGCGCCTCGATGTGCTCGAAGATCGGCTGCATCACGGTGCAGACCGCGCCCACCTGGTCGGCGAGGGTGGATAGGCTCAAGGGCACGCCCTCCCGGGCGTAGCGCTCGGCCTGCCGGTTGAGGGGCTGGTGCTGGCCGAACTTCTCGAAGGCGATCATCGCCAAGAGGCTCGGGCCTGCCCAGCCGCGCGGGATCACATGGAACGGCGCCGGCGCCTGGCTGATCTTCTCGCAGTCCCGGCAGGTGAACTTCTCGCGCACGTGCTGGATGACCTTCCACTGGCGGGGGACTGCCTCCAGCGTCTCGGTGACATCCTCACCAAGCTTGGACAGGCGCGACCCGCCGCAGCAGAGGCAGGCGCTTGGCCCCGGCACGATGATCCGTTCTCTGGGCAGGTGTTCGGGGAATGGCTTGCGGGCGGGCCGCTTGCGCGTGAACGCCGCCACGGCCGTGATCTTGGCGGCGGCCATCTCAGCGGCGAGCTCGTCGCAGGTGGCCGAGGCCTCCAACTCCTCTAGCTGCAGCTCCATCTGATCCAGGAGCCGGGCGGTGCGCTCGGCGTGCGGGCCGAAGCGCTGGCGGTTGAGCTTGGCGATCTCGAGCTTCAAATGGGCGATCATCGCCGCGTCATCGGACCGTTGAGCGTGGGCGGCGGCGAGTTCGGCTTGCGCCGTCGCCAGCGCCGCCTTCAGCGCTTCAAAGTCTTCCGCGGAGGGGGTCTGATCGACGTCCACGACACCGATGGAATCACAAAATGTGTCGCTTGAGGCGCCCCTATCTGCGCCTCGGACCAAGTTTTTTGGGCTCACCCCGCCGCTTGCGGCCGCCAGGTTAGCTGCGGATTACGCCAGTCGATCCCCTCAAGCAGGTAGCTCATCTGGCCGGCGGTCAGGGCCACCACCCCGCCGGTGGTCTGAGGCCAGATGAAGCGACCGCGATCCAGCCGCTTGGCGTAGAGCGAAAGCCCGATCCCATCATGCCAAACCGCCTTGATCAGCGATCCGCCGCGGCCACGGAAGACGAACACGTCGCCGGCGAATGGGTCGCGCCCCAGGCCTTCCTGGACCAGCAAACTCAAACCGCGCATGCCCTTGCGCATATCCGTGTGGCCGGTGGCGATCCACACCCGCACCCCGCTCGAAATGGGGATCATCGCAGCGCCCGAAGCGCCGCGCTCACCATCGAGACCGGTGCGGTCGCGCCAATCGTCACCCGGGCGCCGCTGGCCAGCTCGACCACGATCGCCGGCTCCGACCGGGGCGTGCACTCCACGTCCCGCGGTCCATCGGCAATCACCGCCGGGACAAACTGGCCCTCGGCCCGCGCGGCCATGACCTCACGCCGCCACTTGTAGATCAGGCTGGTCGAGATCTCGAACTGGCGCGACACGTCCGCCACGATCGCCCCGGGCGCGAACGCCGCCATCAAGATCTGCCGGCGATCGTCCGGCCCCCAACGCCGCCGCCGCTCCGGCCCCGTCATCAACGTTACGTGGGCCATGCTGCACAGCTATGAGCGCTCATAAGGACTCCTTACGAGCGCAGCATCCCGACCTCACCCCTCCCGGACAAGACGGCCGTCACCGGAGGGGTACACGATATCCACTCGGTGATCATCACCACCAACCTGGCCTTCGGCGAACGGCCCAGCGTCTTCGGCGACGCCACGATGACCGCGTCGTTGCTCGACCGGCTGACCCACCAGACC
>DATCFQ010000714.1:0-4669 GCA_036509495.1 Caulobacteraceae bacterium | reverse complement strand
CGGGCGGGGTCGGCCGGACGCGCGCCCAGCCAGCCGAACAGCGCCGCCATCAAGGCTGCGGCGGCCGCGACTCCGATGCTGACCCCGATGCCCATGCGCCCCCTCTCGCCATGCCTGCGGGGCGGCGAATTAACACCTCGTTAACCCTCGTCGTGCGGCAGTGAAAGCAGGCGGACGGCGCTCTGCAAACTGTCCACAAGAGATGGCCCGGCCTCCAACATCTAGTGTTAACGTCGCGTTTACACACTAGGGATGGGCCGCTAGCGTTTTCCGTACGTCTGGAGAGCGATTCGGATGAGTGCGGCGGCGGCGCCTTGGAGCGTAAAAGGCATAGATCCAAAGGCGCGTGAGATCGCCAAGGATCTCGCGCGCCGTTCTGGCCTGACGCTTGGCGACTGGCTGAACCGGATGATCGAGGATTCGCCCGAGCCTGGCGAGGCGGCGTCGCCGCCGATCGCCGCCGAGGAACTCGACCAGCTGCGCCACGCGCTGAACCGGCTGGAGTCCAAGGTGGAATCCGCCGAGCGCCGTTCGACCCTGGCGATCAGCGGCATCGACCAGACCGTGCTCGGCCTGCTCTCGCAGCTGGAGAACGGCGAACGCGGGCATGTCCAGGTGGCGGCCCGCTTCGAGGGCGTGCTGCAGGAGATCAAGGACGCTCAGGCCAAGACCGACGACCGGCTGGCCCGGACCGAGGAGGCCGCCGCCCAGCCGCGCTCGATCGAGGCGCTGCGGGCGCTGGAGACGGCCCTCGGCAAGGTGGCCGCCCACCTCTACGATTCCGAGACCCGCACCCGTGACAGCCTCTCGGACATGCGCGGCGAACTGACCGGGCTCACCGACCAGGTGGACAAGCTCGCCCAGGCCGACGTCGCCCCGCCGCAGGCGATGATCGACGGAGTGGTCTCGCGGATCGTCCAGCGTCTGGAGGAAGCGGAGACCCGCACCTCGAGCGCCGTTCGCGGGCTGGAGGCAAGCGTGGGGAACATCGAACAACGGCTGCAGGCCGCCGAGGCCCGCAGCGAGCTGCCGGAGCTGAGGCTCGAGCAGCTGGCCCAGGAGCTGTCGCGCAATTTCGAGACGGCGCGCGAGGAGCTTTCCGACAAGATCGAGCAGGCGTCGGGCGCCAAGCTCGAGGCCGTGGAGAAATCGCTGCGCGAGGTTTCCGGCCAGGTCGCGTCCGCCGAACACCGCTCCACCCGCGCCATGGACCGCATGGGCCGCGAGGTGCTGCGCGTCGCCGAGACCCTCGGCCGTCGCATGGAGGGGGTCGAGGGCCGCAGCGCCCAGGCGATGGAACAGGTGGGCGGCGATGTCGCCCGCATCGCCGAGGCGATGGAGGGCCGCCTGCGCCGCACCGATCAGGCCCAGGCCGAGTCGCTCGAACGGCTGGGAACCGAGATCGCCCGCATCACCGAGCGGCTGGCCGAGCGGGTGGGGGCCGCCGAGCGGCGCTCGGCCCAGGCCATCGACGACGTCGGCGAGCAGGTGTCGCGGGTCACCGACCGGCTGAACCAGCGCTCCGAACGCGCTTCCGCCGACCTGGCCGAACGCATCCACCAGAGCGAGGAACGCACCGCCCGCCTGCTCGAGGAGGCGCGCGAGAAGATCGACCAGCGCCTGGCGTCCTCCGAGCGTCGTCTCTCCGAGCAGGTGGCGGCGGTCCCCCCGCCAGCCGCGGCGCTCGCGCCGGCCGCGACCGAGTTCGGCGCCCTGTTCGCCGAGCCCGACCTGCCGCCAGGGCCCTTCGGCGAGGAGCCCCAGCCCTCGATGTTCGCCCGTCGGGGCGGCGGCCCGGCCGGATTCGTGCCGCCGATGGAATCGCTTCCGCGCGAACCCGAGCGTTCGCCGTTCGAGACCGACGACTTCGACGCCGCCTCGATGTTCCGTTCCTTCGACGCCGAGGGGGCCGAACCGGGCGCCGCGTCAGGGCCCGCAGCTGGGTCCGAGGCCGAGGATCCGGTCATCGACCTGGCCGACGAGACCGTGCCGGACGCCGACACTTTCGAGACCCCGGCCAAGCTTTCCACCCGCGAACTGATCGAACAGGCGCGGGCGGCGGCGCGGGCCGCCTCGCAGGGCGACACCCAGGGTCGCAAGCGGAGCCTGTTCTCCGGCCGCTT
Source organism: Caulobacteraceae bacterium (assembly GCA_036509495.1). GTDB lineage: Bacteria > Pseudomonadota > Alphaproteobacteria > Caulobacterales > Caulobacteraceae > JANWHQ01. The sequence continues at coordinate 2,546 of DATCFQ010000714.1, read as the reverse complement.
GGGCGCCAAGGCCGAGAAGAAGGCCGGCAAGCTGCGCACCGGAATGATGATCTCGGCCGCCGCCGCGGCGCTGGGCGTCACCACCGCAGGGCTCACCCTCTACAGCGCCCAGCTGGTCGACCATCCGCGCCAGCCCGCCGCCGACGAGGGGCCGCTGATCGCGCCGGCTCTGTCGACGCCCCAGGCGGCGGTGGCGCTGGCCCCGCATCTGACCCAGCCCGCGCCCGTGACGGCCGCCAGCGGGCCGGTCGACCTGCCCGGCCTCTACGCCGACTCCGTGCGGCGCATCGAGGCGCGCGACGCCAGCGGCCTCGCCGATCTGCGTCGCGGCGCCAACCTCGGCTACGCCCCGGCCCAGTTCTACCTCGCCAAGCTCTATGAGACCGGCGACGCGGGCCTGCCCAAGGACGTGGCCGCGGCCCGGCTCTGGACCCAGCGCGCCGCCGACAACGGCGAGCGCAAGGCCATGCACAACCTCGGCCTCTACTATTTCGAGGGGACCGGCGGACCCAAGAATCCCACTGTCGCGGCCCAGTGGTTCCGCAAGGCGGCCGATCTCGGCCTGGTGGACAGCCAGTACAATCTCGCCCGCCTCTATCAAGGCGGCTTCGGCGTGCCGCAGAGCCCGGCCGAGGCTTACAAATGGTACCTGATCGCCGCGCGGTCCGGGGATGCGGAATCCCGCGCGGCGGCCGACCGCCTGAAGACCCAGCTGCCGGCCCAGACCGCCCGGGCCGACGAAGCCTCCGCCGCTAGGTTCCATCCCGGCGCCCCGGCCACGACCCTCCAGACCGCCTCGCGCTAGGCCCGTCGTGCCCCTGAAACGGGGAGGGGCGCAGCCCTTTTTTCCCAGCCCTGTCCGGGTCATACTGAAGGTGGAGCCCCAGAGCTTCAGGGACCCACTTATCCGTGCATGACCGGGGGGTGACATGCGTGCAAGGGGTGTGATCTTCGTGGCCGCGGTGGCTGCGGCCGTCACGGGGCAGGCGTTCGCCGCGACCCCGGCGGGCGTGCTTCCCGCCTCCGCTCCGGACGCCGTCGCCCCGCCGCCGCCGACCAATATGGTGGCTCCGGTGACCGTGACGGCGCCGGTGAGGGGTTCCGCCCTCGCCCTGTCACGCAACTTCATCGAAGCCTATGCGGCGCCGACCGCCAGGCTCGACCGCTACGCCCGCTGGGCCGCGCCACCGTGCGTGGTCGTCTCCGGACTGGCGGCGGCCCAGTCCGCCGCGATCAAGGCGCGGGTCGAGGAGGTCGCCAGATCGGCCGGGCTGAAGGTCGGCGCGCCCGGCTGCAAGGCCAATGTCGAGATCGAGTTCACCAGCCAGCCGCAGGCCCTGATCGACCAGATCGCCCAGAAGACTCCCCAGGTCCTGGGCTTCCAGCCGGGGTCCGACGCCAAGGCGCAGAAGACCCTCACCCGGCCGATCCAGGCCTGGTACATGACCGCTTCGCGCGGCGGCGTGAACGCCCTCGACAAGCGGGGCGCCATGGACGTCGTTCCCAGACCCAGCCTGGCCGCGCCCAATCCCGGAACCACGACCTTAGCCGGGCCGCTGTCGCCGAACGCGGCTGGCTGGGCCAGGACGAACTCGATCGAGACCCGCGACGGTCGCAGGCAGGCGACTCCGGAGGCCGTCTTGTCGATACCCGAGTCCCTGGACGGGCCGAGCCGCGAGTCGGCCGCCGGCTGCGCCCCGCAAGCCTCGTCCTGCCGGAGCGTGTTCTGGAACGTTCTGGTGGTGGTCGATATCGGCCGGGTGCAGGACCAGAGCGTGTCGTCGCTCACCGACTATGTGGCGATGCTGGCCCTGTCCCAGCCCCGTTCGCTTGACGGCTGCATGGCGCTGGCCAGCATCATCGACCTCCTGGCCCCCGCGGCCTGCGCCGACCGCGACCCGCCCGACAGTCTGACGCCCGTGGATTCGGCCTATCTCGCCGCGCTCTACGATTCAGCCCCCGAGGCGAACAGGACGATGCAGCGGTCCGCGATGAGCGAACGGATGGCGGGGATCCTGGTCAAGGCTGCATCCAAAGACCAGAGCGCCGAGACCAAGGCGCCGTCCGCACCGTAGAGCAGGTCGAGGTCAAGCTGAATCGTTTGGGCCTTCTCTTCGCTTCCCTCCCCCATCGAGGGCGGGGGGAACCTCGGCGCGCCACTTGGAGATCTCGAGCCCGGTTAATCCGGGCGGGTGCTTCGCCACCCCACCGCGTGGGCGCGGCGGGGGCCCAGGGCGATGGCCAGGGGCGGACGGGCGAACAGGCCTGAGAAGGCGGCGTCGCGGATGTTCAGCCCGCCGGCATACGCGCCGAAGGCCGGCAGGATCACCCGCTCGCCGTCGGTGACGAAGCAGCGCCGCCTGATCGAGCGGCCGCCGGCCGCGACCCGGGCGCAGGGGTGCAGGTGTCCGGACGCCTCGCCGGTGGCGGCGCCGGGCGCGGGCTCATGGCGAAGCATCAGCCCAGCCAGCTCCAGCGCATCGGCCGCATCGCCCGGTAGACCCGGCGGCGGTTCTGGGTCGTGGTTGCCGGTGACCCAGACCAGG
>DATCFQ010000713.1:0-4513 GCA_036509495.1 Caulobacteraceae bacterium | reverse complement strand
CAAGATGATTGCGGCTGCGCTGGTGCGAACTTCAGATTCGTAAACCACACTAGAATCATACACTTGCTAGTGTCCTTATCGGTTCCGAAGTTCGCCCAGGGCCGCAACTCGCTCTTGCGAACTTCGGAACCGGGACACTAGAGACCGCCGAGGCTTGACCCGTCCGCTCGCGCCTGCGACCTGCCCGGGCATGCTCAGGAGGCGCCCGTGAAGCTGTCGGTGGTCGACCAGTCGCCGGTGTCGTCGGGCATGACCCCGGCCGAGGCGCTGCGCAACACCATCGACCTCGCCCGCCACTGCGACCGGCTGGGATACGAGCGCTATTGGATCGCCGAGCACCACGGCATGGAGGTGATCGCCACCTCTGTCCCCGAGGTGATGATCGGCCTCGTCGCCGAGGCCACCAAAGCCATCCGGGTCGGCTCGGGCGCGGTGCTGCTGCCGCACTATTCGCCCCTGAAGGTGGCCGAGACCTTCCGCCTGCTGCACGCCCTCTATCCCGGCCGCATCGATCTCGGGGTCGGCCGCGCGCCGGGCGGCGAGGCGCTGGAGGCCTTCGCGCTCAGGCGCACCCGCGACCAGGCCCAGTTCGATGTCGACGATTTCCCCAACCAGCTGGTCGAACTGCTGGCCTTCCTGCGCCACGATTTCCCGGCCGATCACCCGTTCGGCCGCATCCATGTGACGCCCGACATGCCGGGCGAGCCGGAGGTCTGGCTGCTGGGCTCCAGCGCCTGGAGCGCCATGGCGGGCGGGCGGCTGTCGCTGCCCTATTGCTTCGCCCACTTCATCAATCCGGGCGGCACGCGGATGTGCATCGAGCGCTACCGGGCCCAGTACGAGCCCACCCCGCGGGCCCCCCAGCCCCAGGCGCTGGCCGCGGTGGGCGTGATCTGCGCCGAGACCGATGAGGAAGCCGAGCGCATCGGGGTGGTCTACCGCGCCATGGGCCGGCGAATCCGGCTGGGTATCCGCGCGCCCCTGCCGACGCCCGAGGAGGCCGTGAAGGAGCTGGCCGAGGGGCCGGCCCCGGGCGGCTTCGGCGACGGCGAGTGGCCGCGGGTGTTCATCGGCGGCCCGGCCAAGCTGCGGGGCGAGCTGCAGGCCATGGCCGACGCCCTCGGGATCGACGAGATCATGGCTGTCAGCATCACCCACGACCATAGCGACCGGGTGCGCTCCTACGCGCTGCTCGCCGAGGCCTTCGCGCTTTCGCCGAGAGAGGAGACTTAGATGCGCCAATGGACCGTCGACGCCTTCGCCTCGGGGCCCTTCAAGGGCAATCCGGCCTGCGTGGTCGAACCGTTCGAGGCGTGGCCCGAGGACGCCTGGATGCAGGCCCTGGCCATGGAGAACAACCAGGCCGAGACCGCCTTCCTGCTGAAGACCTCCGACCCCGCCCGCTTCGGGCTGCGCTGGTTCACGCCGGCGCTGGAGGCGCCGCTCTGCGGCCACGCCACCCTGGCCTCGGGGCACGTGCTGACGGCCGAGCTGGGACTGGATGCGCCGCAGATCACCTTCGACACACGCTCCGGGCCGTTGGTGGTCTCAGCTCATGGAGCCGGCTACGAAATGGACTTCCCGGCCAGTCCGCCACACCGGACGCCGACACCGGAGGGCCTGGCGGAGGCGCTCGGCGCCGAGCCCGCCGAGGTCTGGGCCGGCCCCTATCTGGTGGCCATTCTGGCGGACGAGGCGACGGTGCGGGCGCTGCAGCCGGACATCGGCCGGCTGAAGACCATCGCCGGTGAAGCGACCCGCGGACCGGGCAACCTGAGCGTCGCCGCCGCAGCCGAAGCGGGACGGCCGTATGACGCGGTCAGCCGCTTCTTTGCCCCCGGCTCGGGCATCGCCGAGGACCCGGCGACCGGTTCGGCCCACTGCATCCTCTCGCCGCTGTTTTCCGGCAAACTCGGGCGGGCGACGCTGAAGTTCCACCAGGCCTATCCGGGCCGGGGCGGCGACATCACCGCCGAGATGAAGGGCGACCGGGTGATCCTCGGCGGCCAGGCGATCACCGTGCTGGAGGGCCGGCTCAGGCTTTAGTCCTGGCCGGATGCGTCTCGTGGCGCTTGCCGATGTGGGAATCGATGGTCTTGAGGCGGCGCTCGAGGTCGCGGCGCTCCCAGGCCGACATGCCGTGGCTCTTGCGATAATAGGCCTGCAGGCTTTGCACCCGATGCAGCTGGCGCCGCAGCCGGTCGGCCTCGGCGCCCGAGATCTGGTTCGCCTTCACCGCCTGGTCGATGCGGGCGATGGTGCGGGTCTCGCGTGCGGCGAGCGACGCCCAGGCCGGCGGCGGCGGCGCGGCCCAGGCCGAGGCGACCGTCGCGGTGGCGATCGCCGCGAGGGCGAACAGGACAAGGCGTTTCATCGCTGAACCTTACGACCTTCCCGGGCCAGGGGGTGCGCCCCTATGGCGCCAAATGGCCCTAAAGTTTTCCTCGTCAAGGCTGCGAATTCGTGTATCTCCCGCCTCGGGCCACGCCCTCCCAACGGGGCGCAGTCCATCTGCAAGGATGGGAGACATCATGAACACGACCCCGAAACCGGCCACCCGGCCGGTGCGTACTAACTTTTCGTCCGGCCCCTGCGCCAAGCGCCCCGGATGGTCCCTCGAAAATCTCCAAGGCGCCCTCCTCGGCCGCAATCACCGCGCCGGGGACGTCAAGGCGCGTCTGAAGCTGGCCATCGACCGCACCCGCGAGGTGCTGGAGGTGCCGGAAGACTTCCTGATCGCCATCGTGCCGGCCTCCGACACCGGGGCTGTCGAGATGTGCCTCTGGTCGATGCTCGGCGCCCGGCCGGTGCAGGTCGCCGCCTGGGAAAGCTTCTCCAAGGACTGGGTCACCGACATCGTCCAGCAGCTGAAGCTGGCGGACGCCGAGGCGATCACCGCGCCCTTCGGCCAGTTGCCGGACTTCTCGCGCATCCGTCCCGACGCTGACCTGGTGTTCGCCTGGAACGGCACCACCTCCGGCGCCCGGGTGCCCAACGCCGACTTCATCGCCAAGGACCGCGAAGGCATCGTCATCTGCGACGCCACCTCGGCGGCCTTCGCCCAGGACCTCGAGTGGGACAAGCTCGATGTGGTCACCTACTCCTGGCAGAAGGTGATGGGCGGCGAAGCGGCCCACGGCATGCTGATCCTGTCGCCCCGCGCGGTGGCGCGGCTGGAAAGCTACACGCCGGCCTGGGGCCTGCCCAAGCTGTTCCGGATGACCAAGGGCGACGGCAAGCTCGACAAAAGCCTGTTCGAGGGCAACACCATCAACACGCCCTCGATGCTGTGCGTCGAAGACTACCTCGACACCCTGGCCTGGGGCGCTTCCATCGGCGGCCTGAAGGCGCTGAAGGCCCGCTGCAACGCCAATGCGGCGGCCCTCTACGCCTGGGTCGACAAGACCCCCTGGATCGAGTGCCTGGCCGAGGATCCGAACACCCGCTCCAACACCGGGGTCTGCCTGAAGTTCACCGATCCGCGGGTGGCTTCGCTGCCGGCCGCGGCCCAGAAGGACTTCGCCGCCAAGCTCTACGGCAAGCTCGAGAAGGAAGGCGCGGCGCTGGATTGCAACGCCTACCGCGACGCTCCGGCGGGCCTGCGCATCTGGTGCGGCGCCACGGTGGAGACCGCCGACGTCGAGGCCTTGCTGCCTTGGCTCGACTGGGCTTTCGCCGAGACCGTCGCCGAACTTCTGGAAGCGGCCTAGCCGCACCCCCGCCCCCTCAGTCGGCCCTCCGGGCCGCCAGCTCCCCCAGAGGGGGAGCATCCGCAGCCGTGGATCTTCCCCCTCTGGGGGAAGTGGCGCCCGCAGGGCGACGAAGGGGGCCTCTCAGATCACGAGAACCCCATGCCCCGCGTCCTCATCGCAGACAAACTCTCACCCGCCGCCGTGCAGATCTTCAAGGAGCGCGGCGTCGAGGTCGACACCAAGACCGGTCTTTCCAAAGACGAACTGCTCGAGATCATCGGCGACTATGACGGCCTGGCCATCCGCTCGGCCACCAAGGTCGACAAGGACGTGCTGGCCGCCGCCAAGAAGCTGAAGGTGGTGGGCCGAGCCGGGATCGGCGTCGACAATGTCGACACGCCCGCCGCCACCCAGTCGGGCGTGGTGGTGATGAACACCCCCTTCGGCAACTCGATCACCACCGCCGAGCACGCCATCGCCCTGATGTTCGCCCTGGCGCGCCAGCTGCCGGTGGCCGACCAGTCCACCCAGGCCGGCAAGTGGGAGAAAAACCGCTTCATGGGCGTGGAGCTGTCCGGCAAGACCCTGGGCATCATCGGCTGCGGCAACATCGGCTCGATCGTCGCCGATCGCGCCATCGGCCTCAGAATGAAGGTGGTCGCCTACGATCCCTTCCTGTCGCCCGAGCGGGCGGTGGAGATCGGGGTCGAGAAGGTGGAATTGGATGACCTGCTGGCCCGCGCCGATGTCATCACCCTGCACACCCCGCTCACCGACAAGACCCGCAACGTGCTGTCGCGCGACGCCCTGCTCCGCACCAA
>DATCFQ010000712.1:0-5497 GCA_036509495.1 Caulobacteraceae bacterium | reverse complement strand
GAAAACCATCTTGGCGACGGTCTCTGTAGACCGCCAGACCGTACATATGGATGCAAGCCGATCCGATCAGCACTCAACCACCGACCTTGCAGGCAGGGGGGCCGTCCACATATGGATCCCGGCCTTCGCCGGGACGAGCGGATGAATTGATGATTCCGTGGGCGTCTCAGCGCGGCGGCGCGGTCGGCGGCTTGACGCCCTTCAGCGAGTCATAGGCCATGCGCGTATAGACGTCCTCGGTCACGAAGCCGCCCTTGGGCGCCCAGCGGGGGTCGAGGTCTTGGGTCGGCTTGGCGGCGATGGCCTGGGCTTCGGTCTTGCCCTGGTCGACGAGGCGCCGGACTCTCGCCCGCACTGTCACCAGCATGTCGGCTTGTCGCTGATCTTCGTCACCGCCGCGCGGATCTTGCCCGTCATTTCGGGCGCCGAGGCGTCGACCAGCAGCACCCCGTCATCGCCGGCCAGCACCCGGGAATCCCCGCCCTGCCAGTTCAGCAGGTAGAGCCCCTGGCCGAGATCGGTGGTGGTGATCTCGAGCTGGAGAAGTCGGTTCTGAGGCGTGGGCGCCGCGGCCGAACAAATGTGCTGCAAAATGTCGGGATGGCGGGGCCGCCCTCGTCAGATAAGGGCGGGCGCCAGGTCCCGCTGATGGTCCCAATGGAAGGTCAAAGCCATGCGCTTCATGTTCATCATCCATAGCGAAATGAATGCGGCTCCGACGCCGCAACTGATGGAGGCGATGCACGCCATGGCCGAGCGCGAGGTGAAGGCGGGCCGCATGATCGCAGACGGCGGCTTGGCCCCGCCGTCCGCGGGCGCGCAGGTCAGGCTCAAGAGCGGCAAGCTGGTGGTCATGGACGGACCGTTCGCCGAAACCAAGGAGGTCTTCGGCGGCTTCGCCATCTTCGAACTGCCCGACCTGGCCGCCGCGATAAAGAGCGCCGAACAGTTCCTCGACCTGCACCGGCGCCATGCGCCCGGCTGGGAAGGACGCTGCGAGATCCGGCCCGTGGCGGGCTCCCAGGTGGAGTTGATCCGCGGCGGCGGGGGCTAGCCGGTCCGCCATCGTTATTCCACCGTATTTACGGTGGGCCTCCGGGCCGAACCGGCCATCGGCGTCGCACGAGGGGGCCAGGCCCGAGGGATGATCCATGTCGCCGTCCATCGCCCGGGCTAGCCGCCGCCCGGCGCTGGATCAGGATAGCCCTCGGGGGGCGGGATGAGGGCCACGCTAACGCGCTGGCCGTCACCTGTGCGCCAAGAGTTCGCCAGGGAGCGCCGAGCGGGAGCGATGGGGCCGGTCGCCTCCACGCGCGTTCCCATATGCGGAATAACGATTGTTCCCATTTCTGGAACATGCTACACTGAGGGCATGCACGTCATCTCGAGGAAGCGCCTCAAGGACTTTTGGGAAATCCACCCCCAAGCCGAGGGACCGCTTCGCGCCTGGTTTCGTGCTGCGTCGATGGCTGAATGGTCGTCGTCCCACGACGTCCGAACTCAGTTCGGTTCGGCTGACTTCGTCGGTGACCGAGTGGTGTTCGACATTGGCGGCAACAAATACCGCCTGGTCGTGCACATCGCCTACCGGTTCAAGCGCTTGCTGATCCGATTTGTCGGGACGCACGAGGAGTACGACCGCATCGACGTGAAGAGTGTGTAATTCGACCCCCATCCACCGGCATGGCCCGGAGGCTATAATGAAAGAAGCTGGAACCGTGCACATCCTGCACAACGAAGAGGAGTACGAAGCGGCGCTGGCCCGAGTGGTTAAGTTCTTTGACGAAGAGCCGGAACCCGGCACCCCTCAGGCCGATGAATTCGACGCGCTGACGCTGGTGATCACGGACTACGAGGACAAACACTTCCCCATCCCTCAGGCCCGTCCGGTCGAGGTTCTCAAATTCATGATGGATCAGAACGGAAGGACGCAGGCCGATCTCGCCAATTTGCTCGGTTCCCGGCCGCGGGCCTCCGAAATCCTGAATGGCAAGCGGGACCTGACGCTCGATCAAATCCGGCGCTTGGCGAAGCATTGGCACATTCCCGCCGCCGCTCTGATCGGTGAGTTCGAAGACGCCTAAGGAAAACCGACATGGCCATTCGCGACTATTCGGATTTCGCCTCCCCGCTCCCGCACCCCGGCGAGCACCTGCGCGAGGACTATCTCCCCGCCTATCGGCTGACGGCCGGGGCCTTGGCCAAGGCCATGGGGCTGAAGGATCGCGCGCGGGTGGAGCGCCTGGTCCGCGAGCAGCAGCCGGTGACGGCCGACACCGCCCTGCGCCTCGGCAAGGTGTTCGGGACCTCGGCGGACCTGTGGCTGAACATGCAGGCCCAGCACGACCGTCCAAGGCCGCGATCGAAGCCAAGGATCAGCTGGCGGCGATCAAGCGGCTGGAGGCCCCGGAGGCGGCGTAGCGGCATGCAGTCTCAATTGCAGGGGGAGGCGAGTTCGGCAGGTGGATGGGTGTCATGTCCCCGAATCCTCCTAAAATGAGGGCCCCCCTCCAGACAAGAGATGCTTGCTTGATGATCGACAATCCCGAGAAAGCCGAAATCCTCATGGAAAGGCTGAAAAACTCGCTGCCAATCGAAGCCCGGCTCTCTCAACACCTTATCCGTACGTTGATGAAGAAGTCACCGGATGTCTCGATTCCGGACAAGTGCAATATAACAGCCGTATTATATAGTGGAGACATGGGCGGCATCCTCTGCGCCCTGGATATTGGCGGATCGGAAACCGAATCCGTTCATCTCGTCTCGATAACCCACCTCAGTTTCGACCGCCGCACGCTCCTGGCCCGCGACATCGAGGTCTACCAACGCCACCGGACCAGAAAACTTAAGCAACAGATCAGTCGTGGCTACTGACATCCCATCCCGGACGCCAGCTACATTGGAATACACTTTGCCGGACAACGAAGCGGTTATTATGCATCAGGCCCTCACGCAATTCGACGCGCCAAACGAGCCATAGTGCATGGAGCCGTGACAGCTCGCTGCGCACCGAAACCGTAGCGCGACGCGCAACAGGTCGCTTGAATTTCGTAGCGGGTTGCGCTACATATTCGATCGACGGGGCCGCCCTTGATCCAGTCCTGGAAGTCCGACGACGCCGCCCGGCAACCGGCTGCATAAGGTCGGCAAGGTCTGGTCGGTGAGCGTGAAGATGCAATACCGCATCACCTTCAGCTGGGGATCTTCGGGCCCGGAGGATGTCTGGTTCGGCGACTACCACTGAAGCCGCTTCAGTCCACGGAGGGACAGGTAACATGGCCATTCGCGACTACTCGGATTTCGCCTCCCCGCTCCCGCACCCCGGCGAGCACCTGCGCGAGGACTATCTGCCGGCCTATCGGCTGACGGCCGGCGCCTTGGCCAGGGCCATGGGGCTGAAGGATCGCACGCGGGTGGAGCGCCTGGTCCGCGAGCAGCAGCCGGTGACGGCCGACACCGCCCTGCGCCTCGGCAAGGTGTTCGGGACCTCGGCGGACCTGTGGCTGAACATGCAGGCCCAGCACGACCTGTCGAAGGCCGCGATCGGAACCAAGGATCAGCTGGCGGCGATCAAGCGGCTGGAGGCCCCGGAGGCGGCGTAGCGCTGGGTCGTTCAGTTGCGCTGCGAGTCGAATTCGGTGGACTGTCACCGAATCCGCAGAACTACGGCTAAGTGTTTGAAAAGATGGCGCGCCCGGAGCGATTCGAACGGCCGACCCCCAGATTCGTAGTCTGAGGAAAAGCCGTGACCGATCAGAGGCACGGGCGCGGGGGCCGGGTTACACCTTCGCGTCGCCCTGGAGCGCGGCCAGGGGTTCAAGGCGACCCTGGCCGGAGCCCGAATTCCCACTCGTGCACCCCGAAAGAACTACGGCGCTGCCGTTGACGGTAGTGCGGCAATGCCGTATATAATGGCCATGCATACGGTCATCGAGACCCCGGCCTACCTCCGCTCTGCCAAGAGCGCTGGCATGTCCGAGGACGAGATGAAGGAGGCGGTCGACGCAGTGTCGGCCGATCCTGCGTCGGGCGACCTCATCAAGGGATCGGGCGGTTGCCGGAAGGTCCGGATCGCTGGTCGGGGCAAAGGCAAGAGCGGCGGCTACCGCGTGATCACCTTTCACGTCACCAGCCACGGCGTCTTCCTGCTCTGGGTGATCTCGAAGGGCCGTTCGGCAAACCTGACGGACGCCCAGGTGAACGAACTGGCCAAGGTCGTGAAGGCCTTCGCCTGACAGGTATGAAGCGAGGATCAGATCAGATGAAGAAAAGCGACTTTGACGGGATTGTCGAAGGCCTGAACGACGCCATCGCCATCGTGGAGGGCCGCGCAGAGCCCGGCTCCTTCCGGGTTCACGTTCCTGACGACGTGGACGTGAAGTCCATCCGCCAGGCGATGGGCCTGACGCAGAACGCCTTCGCCGCCAAGTACGGCTTTCCGGCCGCAACCGTACGCGATTGGGAGCAGCATCGCCGCCGCCCCGAGGCCAGCGCTCGCGTGCTGCTTCGCGTTATCGAGCGCCGCCCTGACGCGGTAGAGGACGCCCTTTCAGCTCCCTGAAGATCCAGGTGAACTCGTGTAATCCTTGCACCCGTTGGCGCACTCGTTCAGCGAGGGCTAAAGGCGAACCGAAATCGGCGTCTCGCCCGGGCCGGCGCCTCGCGCTGCCGGGAGGGGAAGCCCTTCGCGGCGATAGTAGCGCAGCGCGGTCTCCAGCGCGTCCTGGGCCTGCACCAAAGCCTCCGCGCGCGTCGCGGCGCCCGTCAGCGCCTCTGGGAATTCGGGGAAGCAAACCAAGAAATCGGAGGGCAAGACCTCCTCGATCACTGCTGGGTAGGTCATCGACTTGGCCCTGGTCGCTCATTCCACGATGGGCCAGCCGACGCCGGCGCGAACAGGGCCTGAACGGGCGCGGGTAACACCTCGGGTAACAGGCGGGTAACACCCTATCACGATGTTATGTCTAAGCCATTGAAAAGGCTTGGCGCGCCCGGAGCGATTCGAACGCCCGACCCCCAGATTCGTAGTCTGGTGCTCTATCCAGCTGAGCTACGGGCGCGCGCTGGCCTTTCGGCGAAGGCGCGGAACCTAATGGCTCGCCCGCGCGGAAGCAAGGCGTTCCCGAGGGGTGATTTTCGGGGGCTTCACGGCCCCCTCCACCACGCTTCGCGTGGTCCCCCTCCCCCGTTTCGCTGCGCTACGCGGGGGGGAGCGCTGCACCCACGCCTCCTCCAGGAAGGCCTCCACCGCCCAGGGCCCCGCGTCGATCTCGAGCGGCGCGGCCCCGTCGCCCTCCTGGAAGCTCAGCACCGAGCGGAAGGCCGAGGCCGGCGCGCCCTGGGACATGGCAAGCGCGCGCGTCCCTTCTCCCCTCGCGGGAAAGGGTTCGGGGTATCTAGCCAAATCTGGCGAAGTAGCCCTCGATCAGAGCGGCGTAGAGCCGGGTGAGGTCCCGCAGGTCCTGCTCGGGGACGTGCTCGTCGACGCCGTGCATGG
>DATCFQ010000711.1:0-2167 GCA_036509495.1 Caulobacteraceae bacterium | reverse complement strand
TGCCGGATGGCGAAGGCCAGCGCGCATCCGATCAATAGACCATGCGCCTGCCACAGCGGATTGAATACGGCTACCGTGACGACTCCATTGCTGGCAGTCACTGTGTTGACAGCCAGCTGCGCCCACATCGCCAGGCCAACCGCGATGACAGTCAGGATGGCGACGGAGGCCCGGCGTCCTAGTCGAATGAACAGAGGCAGCAACAGCGGCCACAGCAGGTAAAACTGCTCCTCCTGAGCCAATGACCATGTGTGGGTATAAGGCAGCACTGGGTTCAGGCTGAGTGTCATGAACAGATTCGTCGTATAGCTTCCGGCGATGAGCACTGATTTGAGGGCGACACCGCCAAGGAGAAATGTCACACCGAGCATCACTGCGAGCGCGGGATAAAGGCGCAGCGCGCGACGGATGTAGAACCTCCCGCGTCGCAGCCGTCCCGTCTTCTCGTGCTCATCGAGGAGTAGCGAAGTGATTAGGTAACCGGATAGAACAAAGAAAATATTAACTCCGACGGCTCCGCCGGGAAACCATCCCGCCACATGATTGACGATGACAAGGCCGACGGCAAGGGCACGCAACCCGTCTAGTTGAGGAATCCGTCGCACAACAAACCCTCCACTGATCAGAGACGTCTCTATCAGGTCGTCTGACTACCTCCAGCAACTAGATCTCAAGGCCAAGTCAGCACGCGCGGTACAGGAAAACGGCCTTGAAGAGCGCCCCCCATTCGTAGACGATCTGATAAGGCCAGCTGCCGGCCGGGAGCGGCGCCGTCACCACATAAACAGATCCGCCAAAGCAACGCTCTACCATCATCCGGGCGCGGGTGTCCTGTGACCTCGTGGTGACCAGGACCACCGAACTCCATTGGTAACGTCGCGCGAGTCGACCTATGTATTCGGCTTCGCCGCGGGTATTACCCGGGTCCGGATCGAAGCAGATGAGCCGCACACCCGACGGCGTGGGCGGGCATGGTCCCCCGTACCCGTGCTGGCCCTGCGAGACCACGAGCACCGGCAACCTGTGCTCCTTGACAAGCTGCAACGCCACCGGCAGGCGATCACCTGGGCCGGCCAGCATCACGACTGCGCTGACGTGTGCGGGCATTCCCCTCGTCGGCCACACGAACAGCCGCGCGGTAATCAGGCAGAACACCACGAACACCGCCGCCAAGGCCGCGAACGCCAGTCGGATTCGCCGCCTTCGGCCAGAAGGCGCACTGCTCCGGTTCATGGCACTGCGGCCGACGCCAAATCTCCTGGCCAGGCCTCGTGCCGACGTTCCGGCGGCGGACATCTCAACCGCCTGAGGCTGTCACAGTGGACCGAACGATGCCGGCTCGTCCCACGCCCCGCTCGCGCCGAGGCTCTGGTCCTTCTTGTCCGCCCCGACCAGCACCACGGAGCTCAGTCGCATTCCAGCAAGTTGCAGCATCGCCCGGACGCCCCGGATCCGTTCCTGCGACGACTGACCGGCAGTAACCATGACTACCGCATCAGTCGCCCATGTCGCGAGGTACTCCGAGCCGAACGCGGGTTCCAAGGTGGCCAGGGTAAGCAGAACGTCCGCCGAGCCACCTGCCCCGATCACCGCCTTGTCGACTTGAGCGGGGCCGACCGACAGGTTGCTTCCCGGCAATGGGCCGACAGGCGCGACATCGTAAGGTTCGGGAACCGCTACCAAGAAGCGGGCGCCCTCCCGACTGACCGGATGCGTCCCAGCGTTCCTGACTCCCAGCAGCCGAGCCAGGGCGGCCCGGCCGGAGAGGTCTGCGGCAATGACCTTCTTGCCCTCGTGCGCATAGGACACGGCCAGCGATGCGACGGCCTGCGCGGCAACGCGCGCATCATCCACGGCAATAACCGCCAGGCCGGCCGGGCCGCGGGAGCTTCCTGGCAGCGTATTGCCCAGATGGGCGACAACGCGTCTCAGGTCGAGGTCCCGCTGCCTCGCCCGCCGAGGCCATCGCCGCCCGCGCAATGCGCCCACGCTGAGCCCGACGGGCGCGCCAAAGGCCTCCGCGACCTCGTCGCGCCGACGGAGCCGGTCGGACACGAGCGCCCCGATGACTACGATCGCCATGCCCAGAGCCAGCCCGCCAACTAGGCCGGCGGCGGCATCGAACGTCACGCTCTTCACGAGGGAATGCTTGGCGAGAGTGGCAGGG
>DATCFQ010000710.1:0-7712 GCA_036509495.1 Caulobacteraceae bacterium | reverse complement strand
CAAGATGATTGCGGCTGCGCTGGTGCGAACTTCAGATTCGTAAACCACACTAGAATCATACACTTGCTAGTGTCCTTATCGGTTCCGAAGTTCGCCCAGGGCCGCAACTCGCTCTTGCGAACTTCGGAACCGGGACACTAGGGTTTGGCGCGTGCGTCCCTCGCCTAGCCGGGCTGCTCCGATCCCAACATCGGGCCGTCCGGCCGGATCCGGCGGCTCCGCGTCAGCCGCCAGCCATCCCCCACGGCCAGGCAGGCGAGGACGAAGGCGGTGATCGTGAGGCCCAGCTTCATGCCGAGGTCGAAATTGACCTGGGCGCTGGCCAGGGCCGCCGCAGGCCAGTGCGGTGCGGTCACCACCACCCAGTGCCCGGCGCGCAGGATGTAGATCAAGAGCAGGGCGCCGGCCACGTTCTTGGCCAGGCTGAGGCAGGCGTTCAGGCTGGTCCAGGCCGGACGGGCGAGCTCGATGGCGCCGATCAGGATCTCGGCCGCATAGTAGGCCAGGATCGGCCAGTAGAGTGTCGCAAAGATCGGCGCGAGATCGACCCTGAGGGGCGTGTGCGCGATGTCGCGGAAGTGGATCAGGCCGGTCCACCAGAGGACGAAGACGACGGCCATGGCCATCCGGGCGGCGACGTCGAACCGCTTGGGCCGGGGCGAGCGCACCGGCGGCAGCTGTCTCGGAGACCAGCGCATCAACGCGGCCCGTCCGTCCAGCCGCTCCATGATCGCGAATACCGCGGTGACGGCGCCGAAGACCATGAAGAGGCCCGGCCAGATGGTTTGCAGCGACTGCGGCAGGGCGTCGGTCAGGGGCTCGTGGGCGGCGGCCAGACGGATGACCAGCCCGGCCAGATAGATGGCCACGGCGACGGCCAGCACCACGCGCAGGGTCGCCAGCCAGAACGGGAAGATCTCCGGTCCGATCAGATACTGGGTCTTCCGGTAGCGCGCCGCGATCACCAGCGGATGGCCGAAGTCGATCAGCAGCGCCTCCAGCTCCTTGCGGTTCAGCGGCCGGCCGAGACAGGCCTGCTTCTCCTCGATCTCGGAGAGCAGATTGTCGCGCAGCTCGGCGGTGATGTCGGCCGCCTGGGCCTTGGGAAGCTCGCGGGCGATCGCCGCCAGGTAACGGTCCAGAAGCGGTGTCATGGCGTCTCCTTCAGGATGCGGCCGAGGGCGTCGTTCATCGCCCGCCATTCGCCCTCGAGCTGTCGCAGCGCGGCTTCGCCGTCGCTCGAGAGGCGGTAGAAGCGCTTGTTGCGCTTGTCTTCTTCGCGCCAGATGCTGGTCAGCAGGCCCTGGCTGTCGAGCCGGCGCAGCATCGGATAGAGGGCGCCCTCGTCGATCTCCACGCCCTGGGCCGCCAGCGCCTTGCGCAGGGTGTAGCCATAGTGCTCGGCCCTCAGCAGACCCAGCACCGCCAGGATCAGAGAGCCGCGCCGCAGCTCCAGGCGAAGGGCCTCGTAGATGTCTTCACCGATGCTCATACTGTGCGGCATACACTATGCGACACATACTGTCTAGCAAACAGTATCTTCGCGCCGGGGCATCCTGACGCTATGAAGCGATCACTAGTGCAGGAGACCGCCAATGACCGACGCCGCGACCACCCCCAAGGCCGCCCTGGGAACCGAGGGATTCACCCGCCGCAAGGTCGACGTCCGGGGCGTCAAGACCGTCTATTACGAGGCGGGCGAGGGGCCGACGGTGGTTTATTTCCACGGCGGCGGCACCTTCCACGGCATCCAGTTCGCCAAGCCCTGGACCGACAAGTTCCGGGTGATCCTGCCCTATCACCCCGGTTTCGGGGAATCCAACGACGACCCCCGCATCGGGGCCATGCAGCATCTGGTGCTGCACTACCTCGACTTCTTCGAGACCCTGGGCCTGGACAAGGTGCACCTGATCGGCGCCTCGCTGGGCGGCCGTCTCGCCACGGAATTCGCCGTCAGCCACAATGATCGGTTGAAGAGCCTGATCCTGGCCGCGCCGGGCGGGCTGGAGATCCCCGAGCACCCGCCGGCCAACTTCGCCGGCATGTCGCCCGAGGAGATGTTCATTACCCTCAGCGCCAACCAGGCCTTCCTGGCGCCCTTCCTGCCGCCGGCCGTGCCGCCGGAACTGTTCTTTGCCCAGCGCGCCCGCGAGGGGCAGGCCTCGGCCAAGGCGATGACCTCGGAGACCAACCTCGAGCACTGGATGCACCGGATCTCGGTCCCCTGCCTGCTGCTCTGGGGCAAGGAGGACAAGGTGTTGCCGGTGGGCCGGGTGAAGGCCTGGACCGACCGCCTGCCCAAGGCCACCACCCTGCGCATCTTCAAGGATGTCGGCCACCTGACCATGGACGAGTCCCCCGAGGCGGTTCAGGTCGCCCTGAACTTCATGCTCTCGGTCGAGCAGAAGCTGATGCCGTAGGGGCTACTCCGCCGCCTTCAGCCCAAGCCTCTGGCCGGCATAGCGCTCGCGGAGCGGCTGCCACCAGTCCTTGCGGGCCAGGTACCATTCGATGGTGCGCTTCAGGCCCGTCTCGAAATCGGTGCTGGGCCGCCAGCCCAGCTGCTCGCCGATGCGCGAGGGATCGACGCCATAGCGGCGGTCATGGCCCGGGCGGTCCGGCACGAAGCTGATCAGGTTCCGGCGGTTCCCGGATGGCAGCGCGCCCGCTGCGGCGTCGACCAGGTCGCAGATAGCCTGCACCACTTCGAGGTTGGTCCGCTCGCTAAGGCCGCCGATGTTGTAGCTGGACCCGGGCGCGGCGCGGCTCAGCATCAGGTGCAGGGCCTCGGCGTGGTCCTCGACGTAGAGCCAGTCGCGCACATGGCCGCCGTCGCCATAGACGGGCAGGGGCCGGCCCTCCAGCGCATTGAGGATCACCAGGGGGATCAGCTTCTCGGGGAAGTGATAGGGCCCGTAGTTGTTCGAGCAGTTCGAGATCAGCACCGGCAGGCCGTAGGTGTGCCCCCAGGCCGAGACCAGATGGTCGGCGGCCGCCTTGGACGCCGAATAGGGCGAGCGCGGATCGTAGGGCGTGGCCTCGGTGAACAGGCCCTCCTCGCCCAGCGAGCCATAGACCTCGTCGGTGGAGATGTGCAGGAAGCGAAAGCCCTCGGCCTGCGCCGGCGCCAGGCCGCGCCAGTGCCTGAGCGCCTCCTCCAGCATGACATAGGTCCCCACCACGTTGGTGCGGATGAACGGCTCGGCCGATTCTATGGAGCGATCGACGTGGCTTTCGGCGGCCATGTGCATGACCGCGTCCGGCTTGTGGGTCTCGAACACCGCGCGGACGGCGTCGTGGTCGGCGACGTCGCCCTGGACGAAGGCGTAGCGGTTGGAGCCTTCGATCTGGGCCAGCGAGGCCAGGCAGGCGGCATAGGTCAGCTTGTCGAAGTTGACCACCGAGGCGCCCGACGCGACCAGGCGCCGGCAGACCGCCGATCCGATGAAGCCGGCGCCGCCGGTGACCAGGATCTTGGAAGGCTCTTGCGACAAAGGGCGGACCCGGCTCTGCAATTCCCGGCAAGGCCTAGCGTACTCAGGCGTGAACCGCGATGTCCAATCGCGCCGGGCCCAGGACGGTCAGGCTGTTCAGATGTTTCATGTCATCGATAGGGCCGGCGGCCTCGATGACGGAAAACCGCTGGAGCAAACCCTGGATGGCGAGGGTGGCTTCCATCCGGGCGAGCCACAGGCCCAGGCAGGAGTGCGCACCGGAGCCGAATCCCAGGTGATCGTTTGGCTTGCGGAAGGGCTGAAAGTCGTCGGCGTCCGCGAACTTCGATGGATCCCGGTTGGCCGCGCCGATCAGCACCACCAGTTTCGCATCCGCGGGAATGGAGTCGCCGCCCACCGTCGCCGCATGCGTCGCCCGCCTGCGCGTTCGCTGGATCGGGGACCGATGGCGCAAGACCTCCTCGATGAAGGGTCCGACAAGGTCCGGCTCCTGCCTGAGTTGTCGCGCCAGTAGGGGGTCTCGCAACAGCACTTGGACGGCGCTGCCGATCAGGTTCGTGGTGGTCTCGAGGCCTGCCACGATCAGCAACAAACCGATGTCGATCCTTTCGTCGAGCGTGAGACCCGACGGGAAATCTTCGAAGGCCCTTACGACCAACGACGAGCCTTCCGCCCTGAAGCCGGTGAAGTGTTCCCCGAGGGCGCGCCGGTATTCCGGGATCTGATAGGGGGGGATCGCGCCGAACTCGTCCGAATCCAGGATGGCTTCCACCCATGTCTCCAGCTTGGCGGAGTCTGAAGTCGGAAGGCCCAGCATCTGACTGACGATAGTCAGCGGTAAGGGGATCGCCAGTTCAGTGATGATGTCACCGGTCCCAAGGGACGCCAGAGCGTCGAGGGCCTGGGTCACGCGCAGCAGGACGGCGTCCCTCAGCTGCCGGACCCCGGCCGGTGAGAAGTTCGGGGCCAACGCCCGTCGGACACGGTCATGGGCCTCGCCATCGGTTCCGAGCAGCGTGTGTTCAAAAGACGCGTTGGCTGAAGAGAAGGTTTCCGCATCGCGCAGGACCCGGCGAACATCCGCGTAGCGATGGATGATCCACCGATCGCGTTCGGAGTCACGGAGGACATCGGGCCCCCGGCGAAGCCTTGCATAGGCCGGGTACGGATCGCGGGCCAGGCCGGGATCAAACATGTCGGGCAGCTGGCTGGCGCGGGTCTCATGCATGCGGTGTCAGCCTCTCGGGCGCCGGAGGGCCGCAGCGGCCGAGCTGGACCAGGACCGTCCGCGCTTCGGCCGAGGCGCCGGCGAACGACTTGCCGCGCCTCATGCTGGCCAGGACGCGAACCTCGCAAGCCGCGCCCTCGGCCTCTTCGGCAATCAGGCCGTCGAGCGAGGGAGTGCCGCCTATTTCGAGGAAGGTTCGGCAGCCGTCGAGCAACATCGCTCGGGTCATGGGGCGAACCAGGGCCGGCTCGCGGATAACTCGCCAAAAGTGCCGCCCGTCGTGCGCCGCGTCATCGGACAGCCCCCGGACGGTGGCGGAATAGAACGGTGGATCTGACGCGCCGGCCCGGCGCGTTCCGAATGGCCCGCAAAACGTCGGCTCCCACCTATCGAGGGCGGCGTTGTGGAAGGCGAGCTTCAATCCCAGCCTGTG
This sequence comes from Caulobacteraceae bacterium, assembly GCA_036509495.1. GTDB lineage: Bacteria > Pseudomonadota > Alphaproteobacteria > Caulobacterales > Caulobacteraceae > JANWHQ01. Next base: position 2,596 of record DATCFQ010000710.1, on the reverse strand, counting down.
GAACGCCCGACGCCGCGAGGTCAGGAACGCCTCCACGGCGTCCAGCTCGCCATTGCCGCAAGCGATGATTGTGGTCTGATCGACATTGTCCGCCGCGATTGTGAAGGGCGCCTGGCTGGCCTGCAACAGGTCATCGACCTCCGGCGCGGCCATCTGCAACCAGAACATATGCCCGCCGATCCCGCCCTCGAGAATCACGCGGCTCGCTCGGCAGGCGAGCTCCAGCGCTTCGTCGAGGCTCAGCCTGCCCGCCACATGGGCCGCGGCGAATTCCCCGGCGCACCGGGCCCCGATGACATCGGGCACGACGCCGAGTTCGCGCCAGCCCTCGGTCAGGGCGATCTGAACCGACGTCAGCACCGGTTCGAGAACGTGTTCCCGCGATCCCTGATGGGGGTCGAACGCCTGCTCCAACGACCAGCCGAGCTTGGCCCGCACCACCGCGTCGCATTCGAGCAGCTTGGCGCGTACGGCGCCCCCTTCGGCCAGCAGGGTCTGGACGATCCCCGGCCAAATGGTTTCGCGGGCGCCATAGATGAAGGCGAGCTTCGAGGGCGGCTCACGCGTCATCCGGCTGCCTCCTCCGCGAGGATCAGAGCCTCCAGGCTCAAGGCCGTGGTCAGCGCCTCCGACCCCCAGAAGTTGCGTCCCTCGCGTCCGGCGTAGAACGGGTGAGCGTCCCACCCGCCGTCGCCGCGCTGGGTCTCCAGGAGCTGATCGATCGCGGGTGCAAACCCGGCAGATCCCGGATCATAGGCGCCCAGGGCGCAGGCGGCCGCGGCGGCGCAGATGGGATTGTCATAGCGGCCGTCGGAGTCGGCGCGGGCCAGAACCCCCTTCACGACCCGATCCTTGAGGCCTGCGAGGCTGGGAGCGGAGCACTGACAGGCGCGGGCGACGGCATGAAAGAGGAACAAGGGGTCCTGATAATAGATGCTGAAACCTGCCTGTGGGCCATCTGCGATGAAGCTTTGGACATAGGCCAGCGCCGCCGCTGTCTCCGCACTCTCCCCCAGGTAAAGCAGCGCGTTGGCGTTGACGACCGGATCGATGTCGTCCGCGCGAACCCGAATGCCCTCGAACCGGCGGTCTTCCGGCCGCTCAAGCCGGGGCTTCGAGCCCAAGACACGCCTGCGGACGAACGCCGCTGTCTGTGCCGGCCAGTGCCGTAGCGGCAGCTCGCGACGCGAGGGCGGAACCCAGGTCAGGAAGCGGCCACGGTCGTCGCGGGCAAGGCGGAAGCCCCAGAGATTGTCCGGCGGCCGGCGGCCCGCGGCTTTCAGGGCGAAGCTGATGCAGGCGGTATCGTCGAGGTCGGGAGGTATAAGCAGGTGCTTGGCTTGGCGCGAAGTCCAGTAGCGCCACACCCCGCCTGGCTCCATTTCGGCCTGCAGGAAACCACAGGCCCGGTCCAGCACGTCCCGCGCATCGATGGCGCTGGGCAGCCGGGTCAGGGCGAAGACGACGAACGAGGTCACGAACGGCGAACTGTCGAACACTGCATTCGACATGAATTTGTCCGACCCCAGCAGGGTTTCGAACTCCCCGTTACCGAGTTGGGCTCCCCGCAGGAAGCCGACCGCGCGGGCGACGGCGTTGCCATGACCGACGGCGGGGAGCGTCATATTAGAGCCCGACGCCCTGCGGGCTCCGCTGATTGTCCGGGATCCGGTATCGGCTTCACAGTCGCTCATGACTCACGCAGCGGTCGTTCCGCCATTCCCCATTCATACTAGCGTCTCGCACTGCGAGCGCTCAAGCCAAGCTGACCCCCTCCCAGGCCCGTGGCGATCATCGACATCGTTTTGACCGGCCTGCCGGAGTCGTCGAAGGTCTTCCAACCCGAAGTCCTCGACAATCGCTTCCACGAAAAGGCAGATGTCCGGCGAGTGTGAGGGGCCACGCATGCGCATCACCGGCTTTGAAGACCTGCATGCCGACGGCGGCTGGCGGACCATCTCGTTCCTGAAGCTGATCACCGACGAGGGCCTGGTCGGCTGGTCGGAGTTCAACGAGACCAGCTGGAACCCGGGCCTGGCCGCCATCATCCGCCAACTGGCCGAGACTCTGATCGGCCGCGATCCCCAGGCCTGGGCCCGGATCGGCGCCGACCTTCGCGCCCTGACCCGCATGGCGCCCGGCGGCCTCGCCGACCAGGCCATCGCCGCCATCGAAAACGCCTGCCTGGACATCGCCGGCAAGGCCGCGGGGGTGCCGGTCTATCGGCTGTTCGGCGGGCCGGTGCGCGAGCGCATCCCGCTCTACTGGTCCCACTGCGGCTCGTTCCGCGCCACCATGCCCGAGCTGTTCGAGCAGAGGATCGGCGGCAAGGCGGTGCGTAATCTGGACGACATCACCGCCCTGGGCGCGGAGGTGAAGCGGCGCGGCTATCGAGCCCTGAAGACCAATCCCATGCTGTTCGACGGCGAGCGGCCGCGGATGACCAATCCGGGATTCCGGCCCGGCCTGGAGCTTGGCCGCAACGGCGATCCCAAGCTGTTCGGCGCCATTGTGGATCTGCTGGAGGCCTTCCGCGAGGGCGCCGGCCCGGACGTCGGCCTGATGCTCGACGTCAACTTCGGCTTCAGCCCCGAGG
>DATCFQ010000709.1:0-2888 GCA_036509495.1 Caulobacteraceae bacterium | reverse complement strand
TACTAAACGTCTTGAACGGTACCATCAATTTGCGCACCGGTGCCCTGGGCATCCACCGTCAGGAAGACTTGATTACCAAGGTCATTCCTCTGAACTATCGAACCGACGCCACTTGCCCGACTTGGCTTCGCTTCATGGTCGACGTCACTGATTGCGTATTCCACGCCATTGCGGGCACGGATTCCACGGGAAGGCGGGCATGCTTTCCACGCGAAGGTGGGCACGGATTCCACGGCAAGGTGGGCGCTCCGTCTGACGGGGTGATGGAGGCAAGACCGACAGTCTGACGGGCTACCTGGGTCCTCGTTTTTTCACGAGGAGGCCGGATGCCCAGCGAGAGATTGTCGATGCGCCACATACGCGAGCTGTTGCGTCTGAAGTTCGAGAACGGCCTGCCGGGCCGGGTGATCGCCACGTCCCTTGGGCTCAGCAAGGGCGCGGTGCACGACTACCTTGGGCGGCTCGCGGCGGCGGGGTTGAGCTGGCCGCTGCCAGAGGATCTGAGCGACACGGCGCTGGAGCGGCGGTTGTTCCCAGGGCCGCCAAGCGCCGGATCGGCGGGGCGGCCGGAGCCCAACTGGGCCTATGTCGACGCCGAGCTGCGGCGCAAGGGCGTGACCCGGGCGTTGCTCTGGCAGGAGTACCGCGCCGATCATCCGGAGGGCTACGGCTACTCCTGGTTCTGCCAGCACTTCGATGCCTGGAAGGGCCGGGTCTCGGCGACGATGCGCCAGCGGCACGGCGCCGGGGAGAAGGTGTTCGTCGACTACGCCGGCGACACCATCGACGTCATCGATCCGACAACCGGCGCGGCGCGACCGATGAAGCTGTTCGTCGCCGCCATGGGAGCGTCGTCCTACGTCTACGCCGAGGCCCGGCCGGGCGAAGGGCTCGCCGACTGGATCGGCTGCCACGTCGGCCTGTTCGCCTTCCTCGGCGGCGTGCCGGGGATGATCGTCTGCGACAACCTCAAGTCGGGGGTGACCAAGGCCGATCGCTACGAACCGGCTATCAACCGCACCTACCAGGAGATGGCCCGCCATTACGGGACCAGCGTCGTGCCGGCACGGCCATACAAGCCGCGCGACAAGGCGAAGGTCGAGCAGTCGGTGCTGCTGGCCCAGCGCTGGGTCGTGGCCCGCCTGCGTAACCGGCGGTTCTTCAGCCTGGTCGAGCTGAACGGCGCCATCGCCGACCTGGTCGGCGAACTCAACGCGCGGGTCATGCGCGGCTATGGCGCCAGCCGGGCCGAGCTGTTCGCCCAAGTTGATGCCCCGGCGCTGAAGGTCCTGCCGGCCGAGCCCTACGCCTTCGCCTCCTGGAAGCGCTGCCGCGTCGCGCCCGACTATCACGTCGAGGTCGAGGGCTGCTTCTACTCGGTGCCCTACCGGCTGATCCGCGAGGCCGTCGACGTGCGCGTCGCGGACCGAACGGTCGAAGCCTTCCACAAGGGCGAGCGGGTCGCCAGTCACGCCAAGTCGCCGGGCCGGCGGGGGCACGTCACCGTTCCCGAGCACATGCCCTCCAGCCATCGCCGTCACGCCGCCTGGACACCGGCGCGCATGATGGCGGCGGCCGACAAGATCGGGCCGTCCGCCGCGGCGCTGTTCGCGGAGATCATGACCGACCGACCCCATCCCGAGCAGGGCTTCCGCACCTGCCTGGGCATCCTCGCGCTGGAGAAGACCTACGGCCAGGCGCGGATCGAAGCGGCCTGCCAGCGTGCAGGCGTGATCCGCGCCCGCTCGGTCAGTTCCGTCCGCTCCATCCTCAAGACCGGCCTCGACCGCGCCTTCCTCGACCCGGCGCCCGATCCCGAACCCCTGCGCCACGGCAACATCCGTGGCCGGACCTACTTCCACTGACCCAAGGAGAGACCATGCTCGCCCACCCCACCCACGAACGTCTGATCGCCCTCGGCCTGGCCGGCATGGCAAGAGCCTTCGAGGAGCAACGCGCCTCGCCGGACGGGCTTGCCCTGTCCTTCGAGGAGCGGGTCGGCATCATGGCTGACCGCGAGGCCGCCGATCGCGACACCCGACGCACCGCCACCCGGCTCAAGTTCGCCGCCCTACGTCAGAACGCCTGCGTCGAGGATATCGACCTGCGCACGCCGCGCGGCATCGACCGCGCCCTAATGGCCAGGCTCGTCGCTGGCGACTGGATCGACCGCCACGACAACCTGGCGATCGTCGGCGCCACCGGCGTCGGCAAGAGTTGGATCGCCTGCGCCCTCGGCCACAAGGCCTGCCGCGACGGCCGCACCGTTCTCTACCAGCGCGTTCCCCGGCTCTTCGAAGCACTGGCGCTCGCCCGTGGAGACGGGCGCCACGCCCGTCTACTGAAGACCCTGGCCAGAACGCACCTGCTCATCCTGGACGACTGGGGACTACAGGTCCTGACCCAGGCGCAGCGCATCGACCTGCTCGAGATCCTAGAGGACCGGAACGGACGGGGGTCCACCCTGGTCACCAGCCAGGTCCCGATCGATCAGTGGTGCGACGTCATCGGCGATCCCACCCTCGCCGACGCCATCCTCGACCGCTTCGTCCACAACGCCCACCGCCTCAACCTTACCGGCGAAAGCATGCGCCGCGCCAACGGCAAGCGAAGCCTTGACGCCGGTCAAAACGCCTGACCCTGTGAACCCGTCGGTCAGCCTCCAACGACCGCCCACCATCGCGTGGAATCGGCGCCCACCATCACGTGGAATGAGCGCCCGCCATCAGTGGAATGCGCAAGCTGCTGCACCCGAGCGTGTTCCCGACAAATCTGATCACGACGATGACCACGCCGGGGATGCTGCGCGATGGAACACCGATGAACTATGGCTTCGGCATCGTGCGCGACGTGCTCTGGGGCCGACCGGCGCTGACCCACGGGGGTGC
>DATCFQ010000708.1:0-2823 GCA_036509495.1 Caulobacteraceae bacterium | reverse complement strand
TCGTAGAAGGCCGAAGGCTGGACCCTCGCCTCCTTCTGGATCAGCCAGAACGGATTGATCGAATCGGGCGTGGTGCAGAGGCCGGCCACCACCACCGTGCCGCGGGTGTGGACGTGATCGATGCAGCGCTGGATCAGCCCCGGCTTGCCGACGCATTCGAAGGCGATCTCGGGCGGCCCGCCGAGGGCGCGGTTGACGTCCTCCACCGGGGTGTCGGAGGGGGCCACGAAGACGCTGGCGCCCAGCTCCAGGGCGAGATCGGCGCGGCGGGTCGAGGAGGCCGTGCAGGCGATCTTGCCTGCGCCCATTCGCCGCGCCCAGAACACCACCGCCAGGCCGATCGGTCCCGCCCCGACCACCAGCACCCGGGCGCCGGAGAACATGTTCGAGACGTTCACCGCGTGCAGCCCCACCGCCATGGGCTCGACCAGGGCGCCGTCATCCAGCGAAACGCCATCGGGCATGCGCACGCACTGATGCTCGGCGACCTTGGCGAACTGGCCATAGCCGCCGCCGCCGACGGTCATCTGCTTCTCGCACCAGGCCGGCTGGCCCGAGCGGCACGGACCGCATTCGCCGCAGGTCTCCAGGGGGAACACCGCCAGCCGGTCGCCGACCTTCACGCGGCGGACCTCGCCGCCGACCTCGACCACCTCGCCGGCGTATTCGTGTCCGAGCACCACGCCCGCCGGCACGCCGAAGATCGGATCCTCGGAGATGTGCAGGTCCGAGCCGCAAATGCCGCAGCGTCCCACCTTGACGATGACATCGAGCGGTCCGGGCGTCGGATCGGGAAGGGTCTCGACCTCGAGGGGCTGACCCAGGGCCTTCAGGACGGCGGCTCTCATGGACGTTTCTCTCCTCGGTCGGACTTATCGTTTTGAATGCGACGGACCGATCGGCCGTCGCGGCCCCTCAGCGAGCATCCACAAGATGCCAGCCGCCGTCGACCATGAATTCAGAGCCGGTGACGTACTTGGCCTCGTCTGAGGCGAGATAGAGGATCAGCCACGCCACGTCGTCGGGCTCGCCGACCTCGCCGAACGGCACCTGGCGCAGCGACATCTGCTCGGCCTCGTCAGCCGAGACATTGGCGACCTGGCCGATCTGCCGATAGATTTCCTCCAGCATCCGGGTGCGGATCACCCCGGGGTGCACGGAGTTGCAGCGGATCTTCATGCCGCCGCGGCTGCCGTGCACGGCCACCGACTTGGTCAGCTGCTGCACCGCCGCCTTGGAGGCCCCGTAGGCCACGTTCACCGGCGTGCCGAGGATGGACGCCATCGAGGAGATATTGACGATCGAGCCCTTGCCGGCCCGCTTCATCACCGGCAGCACGTGCTTGCAGCCGAGGAAGGTCCCGTCGAGGTTCACCGACAGCACCTTGCGCCATTGCTCCAGGCTGGTGGTCTCCGGCGAGCCGTTGACGAAGTCGCCCTCGATGCCGGCCCCGTTGACCAGCACGTCGATGCGGCCGTGACGGGCGTCCACCGCCTTGACGCAGGCCTCCCAGCTTTCCTCGCTGGTGACGTTCAGCCGCTGGTAGTCGCCGCCGATGGCCTTGGCCAGGGCCTGGCCCTGCTCGTCGGCGAGGTCGGCGACGACGATCGTCGCCCCCTCCTCGGCCATGCGCCTGGCCGTCGCGCCGCCAAGACCGCCTGCGCCGCCGGTGATCAGCGCCACCTTGTCCGCCATCCGCGCCATGGCGCGTCCTCCCTGCGTCGTTCTATTGGGCTTCGCTATAGCGGCGGGGCCGAGGTGCAGGCGAGCGGGAATCGGCCGGCCCTCGCTTTAATCGGCCTCGTAGCCGAACCGATCGACCCAGGGCTGCAGCACCGGCAGCACCGGGGCCATCTGATCGCGATAGCGGCGCCAGGTCCCCTGGCCATCGCGGTTCAGCCCGCGGGCGACCTGGGCGGCGCTGGGCGTGGTGATGCCGCGCGTGCGGGCCTTGGCGGCGAAATCCCGCAGGCCCTCGTCCCATTCCAGCCCCAGGAAGGCGCAGACCTCGCGGCCGGTGGCCTCGAAATCCTCCACCAGGCTGTCGTAGCGGATCAGGTGCTGCGGCAGGGGCAGCCGCTCGCGATAGATGGCCGACAGCCGCATCACCGCATCGTAATAGGCGGCCGCCCCCGGGAGCGTCAGCAACTGGTACATCGACGGGTTCATGCCGAAGCGCCGCCGGAAGCAGCTCAGCACCACGTCGCGCGGATCGCGGCGGGCGAACAGGATCCGCGCGCCCGGGAACAGCTTGGCGATCAGCGGCAGGTTCAGGCTGGCGAGCGGCATCTTGTCGATGAACACCTTGCCCCGCGGCTCGACCCCGAAGCTGCGAACCGCGGCCCAGTAGGCGTCGCGCTGGCGCAGGGCCTCGCCGGGGCCGATGCGGCCCAGCCGCTCCAGGCCGTCATCCGTCTCCAGATAGGCGGCGATGGCGGGGGCCATGCAGTCCTTCTCCTCCAGGCTGACCACGCTCGGATGCGCTGCCAGCACGTTCTCCAGCAAGGTGGTGCCCGAGCGCGGGAAGCCCACCAGGAAGACGTGCAGCGCGGGATCGGACGCCCGCGGACGCGCCGCTGGCTGCTGCAGCCACGGCTCGGCGTCCGCCGCTCCGAACCAGGCCGCCAGCCTTTGGGCGTGGGCGAGCGCGGTCTGCCTCGTCGGCGTCTCGAACACCGGCCCGTGCAGGCGCCTCAGCGTCTCGTTGGCGACGCCATAGGCCTCGAAGGCCTCGGCCGGCCGGCCGGCGGCGTCGTTGAGGTCGCCGATCAGGCCGGTCACGATGGCGCGGTTGGTCGCCGTCATAGCCGGATCGTCCTGCAG
>DATCFQ010000707.1:0-3986 GCA_036509495.1 Caulobacteraceae bacterium | reverse complement strand
CCAGAACAGCGAGGTGCCGGCGCCGTAGTTTCCGAAGGTCTCCGGCGAGGTCAGGGTCCCGTAGAGCGCGTGGTGGATGCCGTCGCCGCGCAGGGCGAAGCCCAGGCCCATATAGGCCGGGAACGGCTTCCAGCCGGCCCGGTTGGCGACCGCCTTGTAGAGTTCGTTGGGCTTGTCGCCGGTCCAGTTGCGGGTAGCCAGCTCGATGATCGCTGGCGACAGGATGCGCGCGCCGTCCAGCTCCCCGCCCAGCCGCAGCATCTCGGCGAAGCGCCAGAGGTCGGGCGTGGTGCAGACCGCGCCCACCCAGGGCATCTCGGCGTCTGGATCCTCGAAGGCGCCGTTCTGGCCGGGGACCTTGGAACTCTTATGCTCGGTCGGAGCATTGCCGTGGAACACTGGGATGGCGTGGCGCTCGGCCAGGTCGGCCCGGCGTCCGATCGAGGTCGAGTGCATCTTCAAGGGATCGAAGATCTCTTCCTGGGCGATCTGGCGATAGGAGCGGCCCTTGCCGTCGGTGCGGCGGACCATCTCGCCCAGCAGCGCATGGTGGGCGATGGGCGAATAGTCGACCCGCTTCTGCGGATCTTCGGTGGAGTGGACGTTGCGGCAGATGGCGGCGACCACCTCGTCCAGGTTGTCGATGTTCATTCCCGGCTGGGGCGTGAACACGCTGGGCAGGCCCGAGGCGTGGGTCAGAAGGTCGAACACCGTCAGGTTCTGGCGCAAGCCCCCGGTGAACTCCGGGATCACCGAAGAGACCTTGGTGGTCAGGGCCAACTCGCCCAGTTCGATGGCGCGGAAGACCAGGACGTTGGTCATCGCCTTGGTCACCGAGAAGATGTTGAACACCGTGTCGGTGCGCAGCGGCCGCGAGCCCGGCTTGTTCTCGCAGCCGAAGGCCATGTCGATGCCGACCTCGCCGCCGCGGGCCACCTTGATGACGCAGCCGTAGTAGAGGCTCTTTTCGATGTCGTCCTGGATCACCGTGGTCAGGTGATCGATGCGGTCCTGGCGCCACGCCATCGCGTTCTCCCGGGTTTTCGGCGTTTTCCGCCGTTCGCAGGGTTCTTAGCGTCTGGACCACGCGCTCGCCTAGCAGCCTGTCGGATTTGATCACACCCGATTGGTTTTGGGCGCGCTGATTGGCGTGGTTGGTCAGTTGGGCCGTGATTTGGGCTCGGGTGGTGCTGATCTGGTGGCTGTGGAGCGTGGGGGGCGGACCATGGCGCGGCTGGGGCGGTTTTTGCGGTTCAGGCCGGCCGCAGGATGCTTAACCGCTTCACGTTCCAGGCCATGGCCACCAACGCCCACTCGCCTTTGGCGGCGTCCAGGCCGCGCATGGACATGCGCCGCCAGCCCATGGTCTGTTTGATGATGCCGAACACCGGCTCGACGGTCTGTTTGCGCAAGCCATAGAGGGCGCGGCCGCTCCTGGTGGCGAGCCGATGGGCCATTTTGTGGACGGGGTCGTCGGTGTCGGGGGCCGGCGGGTCGGCGGCGAAGCGCTCGAACACCGGGACATGGTGGCTTTGCCGCTGAAGGGCGATCATCGGTTCGAGGTGTGCTGCCTCGCAGGCGGCGACGTTGGCGGCGCTGAAGTAGCCGGTGTCGGCCAGCAGGCTGGCGGGTGTTCCCAAGGCTTTTGGCAGCGAGGCCAGGCCTTGCAGCGCCGGGACGATCTGCTGCTTGTCGTTGGCCGCCTGGGTCAGATGCGGGCTCACCACCAGCATGGTGGCTGTGTCCACCGCCGCCTGGGCGTTGTAGCTCTGCTCGAAGCCGCCGCTGGAGCTGGGCATGATGCGGCTGTCCTCGTCGGTGAGGTTGACCTGATCGGTGTCCCTCGGGCCCGGCTCGGGCGGCTTGGGCTCCTTGCCGCCCGCTCTCTTGCCGGCGGCGCGCCTGGCCTGGCGGCGCGCCAGCTTCTCCTCATAGGCCCGCTGTTCACCCTCGAAGCGCTCCTTCGCGCGGGCTTCGATCTTGGCCTTGGCCGCCTCCAGGGCGGCCAGCCGCTGCTCGCGCCGGGCGATCTCGGCGGGGATGTCCAGCCCCTCGCCCACCGGGGTCTGGTCGGCCGCCTCGGCCCGCGCGGTCAGGGCCTCCACTTCGGCGCGAAGCTGGGCTTCGATCTTCAGGGCGTGTTTCCACGACAGCGCCGCATGGCGGCTGGCGTTGGCGGCGATCTTGGTCCCATCCAGGGCGATATTGCCGAGCTTCAGGCAGTTCATCTCGCGCGCGATCAGCAGCACCTGCACGAACAAGGCCTCGATCTGCGGCAGAAACCGGCGCCGGAAGCTGGCCAGGGTGTCGTGGTCGGGGTGGGTGTTGGCGGCGATGAAGCGAAACGCCACCGAGTCATGGCTCGCCCGCTCGATCTTGCGGCTGGAAAACGTCCCCGTGGCGTAGCCGTAGATCAGCAGCCCCACCAGCACGCTCGGATGATGCGCCGCCTGACCCCGGCCCGCGTACTGGCCGACCATCTCGCTCAGGTCCAACCGTTCGACGATCTCCACCACAAACCGCGCCAGATGATCCTGCGGCAGCCAGTCGCAAACCGACGGCGGCAGCAGGTAGGCCGTGTCTCGATCCGCATCGACAAAGCGCGCCATGGTCGGTCGATCCCGTTGAAACCAACAGAATCATCGCATCACTTCTTGTCCATGGAAACTCCGACAGGCTGCTAGAGCGGTTGAAATCACGCAGCATCGTCAGACCCCGCTCATCCCGGCGAAGGCCGGGAGCCAGGACAGGTTAGAGCCGTGAATCAGGAGGATCGCCGTCATAGACGACGTGGGTTTTCCGGAGGCCTCCGAGATGACTTGTCCTGGTTCCCGGCCTTCGCCGGGATGAGCGGGAGGAAAGGGGCCAGACATCAACCCGTTCCAGGGTTTCCAGCGACCGCCGGCTGGATCAAGATCGCGCGCGAAGCGGGAGCGGCCACGAGGATGATCAAGGCGGCTCGGATTGCGGCGGTTCCGCTCTGGACGCTCCAGCTGGTCTCGGGGGCCAAGTCGTTCCGCGCCAATGGCCTGATCGGCAGCCGCACCCTGAACCGGCTGGGCCTGCACGTCGGACGCAAGCTCGCCGCCCACGGGGTCACGGGCCTGCGCCGCGCCGCCCTGGCGCCCCTGGTCCCGGCGGAGCTGCGCCGCGCCTTCCGCCGCGATGGCTATGTGGCGATCCCGGATTTCCTGCCCGCCGCCGAGTTCGAGGCCCTGCGCGCGGAGGCCTCGGCGGTGGCCGCCGCCGCGCCGCGCAAGATCCAGGAAGGCGACACCAGGACCGAGCTGTCCTTGGTCGACGACGCGGCGCTGGTCGGGGCGCCGCATCTGAAGCGTTTCGTCCGCGATCCCCGGTTCCTCGGCCTCTGCAACTACGTGGGCTCCAGGCTCAAGCATCCGTTCTGCCAGGTGCAGGTGCTGGAGCGGGACTTCGCGGCCAACCAATCCGACCCGCAGAAGAGCGTCCACGCCGACACCTTCCATCCGACCCTGAAGGGCTGGTTCTTCCTGGACGACGTGGATCCGGACAAGGGGCCGCTCAACTATGTGCCGGGCTCGCACCGGATCACCAGGAAACGCCTGGCCTGGGAGTACGCCCAGAGCCTGAAGGCCGGTTCGAGCGCCGACGAGCACGTCGCCGCCGGCTCGTTCCGCGCCGCGCCCGAGGATCTCGACCGGATGGGGCTGCCCCAGCCGGTTGCGGTGACCGTCGCCGCCAACACCCTGGTGCTGGCCGACACTGTCGGCTTCCACTGCCGCGGCCAGGCCCACGACGGCCGCCCCCGCCGGGCGATCTACGTCTATATGCGCACCAACCCCTTCAACCCGATCCTCGGCTTCCGCTCGAACGCCTGGCGCCGGCTGGAACTCTACGTGTTCAAGAAGTGGAGCGGGCGACGGTAGCGGGCCGCCCTGACGCGCCGGGGGCCGCCGCCAAGTTCGTTTTTCAACACCAAGGACACCAAGGACACCAAGGACACCAAG
>DATCFQ010000706.1:0-5891 GCA_036509495.1 Caulobacteraceae bacterium | reverse complement strand
CGAGGACCTCGCCCTCTATCAGGACCTGTCGGGCGCCTTCGGCCTGGTCGATCGCCACTGCCCGCACCGGCGCGCGGATCTGTCCCTGGGCTATGTCGAGGCCTGCGGCCTGCGCTGCAACTACCACGGCTGGCTGTTCGGGCCGGACGGCCGCTGCCTGGAGCAGCCCTACGACGACCTCGCCAACCCCCAGGCCCGCTATAAGGACAAGATCACCGTCAAGGCCTACCCGGTCCGCGCGCTGGGCGGCCTGCTGTGGACCTACATGGGCCCCGACCCCTCCCCCTGCCTGCCCGACTGGGAGCCGTTCAGCTGGAAGAACGGTTTCGTGCAGATCGTCTTCGCCGAAGTCCCCTGCAACTGGCTGCAGGCCCAGGAGAATTCGATCGATCCGGTCCACTTCGAGTGGATGCACTCCAACTGGAGCGTCCGCCTCGGCGGCGAGACCGGGCCTTACGGGCCGCGGCACCTGAAGGTCGAGTTCGAGGAGTTCGACTACGGCCTGCTCTACAAACGGGTGCGCGAGGACACCGACGAATCGAGCGACCTGTGGACCATCGGCCGGGTGGCGCTGTGGCCCACCGGCTTCTATCTCGGCGACCACTTCGAGTGGCGCACCCCGATCGACGACGAGACCATCCTGTCGATCACCTGGGCCTTCTCGCGCGTGCCCAACGAGATGGAGCCCTATGAGCAGGGCGAGATTCCGTCCTGGAGCGGTCCGGTTAAGGACGAGGCCGGCGGCTGGATCACCAGCCATGTGATGAACCAGGACTTCGTCGCCTGGGCGGGCCAGGGGGTGGTGGCCGACCGCGCCCAGGAACACCTCGCCGCCAGCGACAAGGGCGTCCTGATGATGCGGCGTCGCTTCCTGGCCGAACTCGATGCGGTGGCGGCCGGGGCCGAGCCCAAGGGGACCATCCGCGATCCGGCGAGCAATGTGCGCATTCCCCTGCCGGCCGCCCACAAGGATTTCTACCTCGAAGGCCTGCCCCAGGCGAAGATGACCCGCCACCCCACCGTCGGCAGTCCGCTGCGCCGCTATCCGTTCCAGGCCGGCCAGCCGGACGAGGTGCGCCTCGCCTTCGAGGCCGCCATGGGCTTCGACCGCATCCCGGCGGAGGCGGCGGAGTAGGCGAGCACGATCGGATTTGCGCGCGTCTTGAGGATTCGAAGGCCTCGCTCACGCGATCTGCGGGACAGGATTTTGGCTGGCGCCTCCAGTGGGCGCTCCACATCGACCGCCGAAACAAACGCCGCGTTTTAGCGCGCCGTTTGCTTCCCTACTGCCTTTTTCAGGACGCTGTTGATCCGGCTCTGCCATCCCCGCCCTGTCGAGCGGAAATAGTTGAGAACCTCCGGATCGAGCCGAAGAGTCACTTGACGTTTCGGGTTCTCTAGCTTGGGACGGCCCCGTCGAGTTAATGTGCCACTGGCCGGGCGGGTGACCTCATCGCCCTCTCGAAGCTCGGCCCGTTCGAAGACATCATCGGTCCATGCGGGAGCATCATCCTGCTCCAGCAATCTTTTCATAGTATCGATTTCTTTCTTTTCCATCGCACTTCCTCATCGAAATGATGCGACGTGTCCACCAACCTGACCCTGTCAGAAAGCACCCACCGGCCCGCCGTGGCGGTACAGATAGGCTTGTTCCGCCTTTGAAGCCGGCCCAGCGCGCCTATCCCGCAGCGATCTTGAAGATCCGCTCGGCGTTGCCGCCGTAGACCTTGGCCTTGTCCTCGTCCGACAGCGGCGCCTCGTCCATGAAGCGGACCGCCGGCTCGGTGGGCTGGTAGGGGTAGTCGACGGCCCACATCACATTGTCGACCCCGATCTTCTTGATCGAATACTCCAGCGCCAGCGGGTCCTCGTGGCCCGAGGTGGTGATGGCGAAGTTGCGGCGGAAATACTCGTCCATGGTCAGCTCGGTCTTCGGTGCGCGGCCGATCTTCTGTGCGCGGCTGTTCATGAAGTTGATCCGCCACAGCCAGAAGTGCACCGCCTCGCCCATGTGGCCGATGACGATCTTCAGCTTGGGGAAGCGGTCGAGCACGCCCGAGGCCATGATCCGCACCGCGTGGGTGCCGACCTCTACGCCATAGCCCCACATGGCCGCGTCCATGCCGTAGTCGCGCAGCGGGCCGCTCATCAGGTCGGAGGCGGCCCTGGGGTGGATATAGAGCGGATAACCCGACGCCTCGGCGGCCTCCAGGATCGGCCAGAACTTGGGACTGTCGAGGTATTCGTTGTTGGTGTGCGAATTGATCATCACGCCGTTGAATTTCAGCTTGCCGATCGCCCGCTCCAGCTCCCGGGCGGCGCGCTTGGGCGCGTGCGGGGCCACGGTGGCGAGGCCGACGAAGCGGCCCGGATGCTTGCCGATCAAGGCGGCCAGGCGATCGTTGGCCACGGTCGCCAGCTCGCAGGCGGTGTCGGCGTCGAACATCTGCACGCCCGGGGCGGTCAGGGCGGTGACCGCCATGTCGATGCCGTGCTGGTCCATCTGCTGGACGCGGCGCTCGTCGTCGAGCAGGCCATCCAGGAAGTTCATGGCGCCGTAGCCGGGCTGACGGTCATAGACGCCCGCCATCAGGCCGAGGTCGGCGCTGTAGGCCGGGAGGTGGCTGCAGATCTTCCGCAGCTCCTCGGCGACCTCGGGGATCGACCAGGCCTCTTCCGTCGCGATCTTCCTGAACTTGCCGGCCATGCGCGCCTCCTGATCTGGTTGCAGAGCGGCTTAGGCCGGCGGCGCGGCTCCCCGCAAGCGTCGATGCACGCTAGAACGGCGTCATGAGCCCCGAGCATGCGGCCCTGTTGAAGCAACTGCGGGCGGCCGCGCGTCCGCCGGGAAGCGGCTTCGACCCGGCGGCCTATCTGAAGAGCGGCGCCCGCTTCATCAGCGTCGCGGTTCCGGAGCAGCGGCGGATCGCCCGAACCTGGCTGAAGGCGCACAAGACATGGCCGCTCGCCGACGTGATGGTGCTGATCGACGACCTGGTCCGGGGCGAGCACCACGAGGAGAAGACCCTGGGCCTGCTGATCGCCGAGGGCCTGGGCCGCGGCCGACGGCCCTACGGACCCGCCGAGGTCGACCGCTGGCTGGATCACCTGGTCGGCTGGGCCGAGGTGGACTCGCTCTGCCAGTCGCTGTTCGGGCCCGAGGACCTGCTCGGCGACTGGCTGGCCTGGAGCGGCCTGATCCGCAAACTGGCCAGGGCCCCCAACATCAACAAACGCCGCGCCGCCCTTGTGCTGCTGTGCCGCTCAGCGCGCACCGATCCTGATCCGCGACTGCGCGATCTTGCTTTCGAGACCATCGAAGCCCTGAAGGCCGAGCGGGAGATCGTCATCACCAAGGCGGTTTCCTGGCTGCTGCGGTCGATGTCGGAGCAGCAGCCGGCCGAGGTCGCCGCCTATCTGGACGCCGAGGCCCAACCTTGCCGGCCATCGCCGTGCGCGAGACGCGGACCAAGCTCGCCACCGGCCGCAAGACCCCAAAGCGGGACGCCTGACCGGCCCTGGTGTGCTCGGCGGAATCCTGGGCTAAGGTTCCCTGATAGAGATCTTGGGGAGGCTCGCATGAGCGACGGCAACGGATCGGGCGTGGATCGGCGCGCGCTATTGGGCGGGGCGGCTCTGGGCGCAAGTCTTCTGGCGGGCGCGGGCGCCGCGGCTCCGGCCAGCGCCGAGGTGCTGTTCCCCAAGGGTGGCGGCGGCTTCGGCGGGCCGTTCGGCGGCGGGGGCAGCGCCGCAGGGGCCGTGAACCGCTCCGAGAACGACCTCTACGACTGCGAGGTCGAGGGCAAGCTGCCGGCGGACCTGGACGGGGCCTTCTACCGCGTGGGCCCCGACCCCCAGTACCCCAAGCCCGCCAAGTGGACGATGGACATCCCCTTCGACGGGGAAGGGCACATCTCGATGTTCCGCATCAAGGATGGCCACGTCGACTACCGCAGCCGCTATGCCCGGACCCAGCGCTGGAAGGCCCAGCACGAAGCGCGCCGCTCGCTGTTCGGCATGTACCGCAACCCGGCGACCGACGATCCGGCGGCCAAGGGCCTCTCGCGCGGCACCGCCAACACCCAGATCGTCTATCACCACGGCAAGCTGTTCGCGATGAAGGAGGATTCCCCGCCGGTGGCGATGAACCCCCTGACGCTGGAGACCACCGACGACTACTACACCTTCGGCGGGGGCATGAAGTCGCTGACCTTCACCGCCCACCCCAAGCTCGATCCGATCACCGGCGAGATGATCGCCTTCGGCTATGAGGCCAAGGGCTTCTACACCCCCGATATCGAGGTCTTCTCCTGCGACAAGGCTGGCAAGGTGAACTGGTCGGCCTGGGTGAAGTGCCCCTACACCTCGATGATCCACGACTTCGGGGTCACCCAGAAGCACATCGCCTTCCTGGCCATCCCGCTGGCCGCCAACCAGGAGCTGCTCGACAAGGGCGGCCCGCACTGGGCCTGGGACTCCTCCCTGCCCTCCTATCTCGGGGTCATGCGCCGGGGCGGCGACGGCAAGGACATCCAGTGGATCAAGGGCCCGACCTGGATGGCCACCCACACCATGGGGGCATGGTCGGACGGCGATAGGCTCTACTTCGACATGGACGGGGCGCCGGGCAACCAGTTCCCCTTCTTCCCCGGGGTGCACGAGCCGTTCGACCCGAAGAAATCCGCCGGCCATGTGGTGCGGATGACCGTCGACATGTCCCGCAAGAACAACGACAGCTACGGCATGGAGACGCTGTTCCCCGAGATCACCGGGGCGCTGTCGCGGCAGGACGACCGCTACCACACCGTCCCCTACCGCTACGGCTTCTTCAACGGCCGCGCCTGGAACATCCTCGATCACCAGACCAAGACCTCCAAGAGCTTCACCCTGCCCGACACCATGCTGGCGGAGGCGACCTTCGTGCCGCGCAAACGCGGCGCGCCGGAGGGCGACGGCTATCTGATCGGGGTGGCCTCGCGGATGAAGGAGAACGGCCGCTCCGATATCGTCATCGTCGACACCCAGGACCTGGCCGCCGGTCCGGTCGCCACCATCAAGATGCCCTACCGCGTGGTGGGCCAGATCCACGGCTTCTGGGCGCCAGGCGATCAGCTACCGCAACACGCCTGAGCGGCGAGAGGGGGAATCCGATGAAGATCAAGTCCGCACTGGCGGCCGCCGCCGCCCTGTTGCTGCTCGCCGGCTCGACTTCGGCGCTGGCCAAGCAGCCGCATTATTCGCCCAGCTACGCCCAGGACCGGGCCCAGATCGAAGACCTGATGGCGCGCTACCTCTTCGCCATCGACTACAACGACTGGGACTCCTACGTCGAAACCTTCGCGCCTGACGGCGAGCTCGAGTTCGCCAGCGGCACCAGCAAGGGGCGCCCGGCGATCCGCGCCATGGTCGCCAAGTTTTCCGAAGGCATCGGCCGGTTCTACCACACCGAGGACGGCAAGCCGGCCAAGCTGCGCCACGTCATCCTGCAGTCGGTCGTCCGCGTGCAGGGGAACCGCGCCTGGGCCCGCTCGCTCTGGCTGGAGATGGCCAACCACGGGCCCGGGGACACCATGAAGATGGGCACCTACGGCCTCTATGAGGACGAGCTGAAGAAGGTGGACGGCCAGTGGCTGTTCGCCAAGCGCAACGTGCTCAACGAGTTCATCAAGAGCCGCAGCTCGGGGCCCGGCAACCCGGTCAGTGACGCCGACGCGGCGGCGGATGCCTTCGCGGCGAGCGTCAAGTCGGCGCGGTAACCCGGCGGTCCGCCATCGCCGTATTTACGGTGGATCCGCCGAGCTGAGAGGCTGTCCCGGCTCGCCGGGGCCGTACTGGCCGCCCGCGTCCCGCGAGAGGTCTCGGCGGAAGCATGACCATGTCGGGTCTCCCTT
>DATCFQ010000705.1:0-8057 GCA_036509495.1 Caulobacteraceae bacterium | reverse complement strand
CACGATGGTCTGGATGAAAGCGGTGTCCATGTACTCGCGGATCGCGAAGATCCGTCCGTCCTTGATCTCGATCAGCCAAGCGTAGTGGTTGTCGTAGATCTTGCCGTTCTTCAGCTTGCCGGTGCCGTGGGTCTCGGCCGCCACCATGTTCCCCTTGGAGAACAGCGAGTGGATCTCGTTCTGCGGATCGGTTCCCTCGAACAGTCCGCGCACCGGCCGCAGGAAGTCGTCGATGATCCCCTTGTGGCCCGAGTGGCCGCCGGCGCCCGGGATGTCGGACGTGGTCATCGGCTTCCAGGTGGCGTCCGGATGCAGGATGGGCCGCAGGTCATCCAGGGCCTCGCGGTTCAGGCAGTCGATGAACTGCTCGACCAGCTTCTCGTTGTCGGTTTCGGCTTTCACCAAGGCGGTGGTCTCCAATCTTTGAACTGGGGTCCGGTCAGGCGACCGGGGCGACGACGGGCTGGATGGCGATGCCGCCGACCTTGGCCGGGGCGGTCTCCTTGAGGAACAGGGCGATGACGCCGGCGATCACTGCGCAGGCGATCATCATGTACATCTCCGCGGGTCGACCGAGGCTGGTGTGGTCGGCGAGCCAGCCGGCAATGGTCGGCCCGCAGACACCGCCCAGGATTTCTCCAACGCCGACGACGATGCCCATGGCCGTGGCCAGGCTCGCCCGCGGCAGGCTCTCGCCGGGGATAGTGCCCATGAACATCGGGAAGACGCAGTTTCCGACCCAGCCGAAGAACAGGATCGTGGCCAGGATCAGGGTCGGGCCATGGAACCACAGCATGGCCATCGGACCGATCACGCTGAGGAAGCAGCCTGCGATCAGCACCGGTTTGCGGCC
Organism: Caulobacteraceae bacterium; assembly: GCA_036509495.1. Lineage (GTDB taxonomy): Bacteria > Pseudomonadota > Alphaproteobacteria > Caulobacterales > Caulobacteraceae > JANWHQ01. The sequence goes on along the minus strand of DATCFQ010000705.1, from coordinate 7,204 downwards.
GACGCGATCCGACAGCGCCGGGACCAAGGCGCCGCCGATGAACGCGCAGATGCCGAGTGCGAACATGACGTGGCTCATCGCAGTAGGGGTCAAGCCACGCACCTGGACGAGATACAGGGGCAGGAAGTTGAAGCCAGTGATCAACCAGGAGACCATGAAGATGCTGACCAGAGAGCAGACCAGCACGTTCCTGACTTTCAGCATCTCGAACAGGTTGAGATGCTTGATCGCATGGCCGCCGGCGCCGGCGTCGAAACGGTCGGGCTCCTTGACCCACAGCCAGATGGCCAGGGCGCAGAGCAGCCCGGGGATCCCGGACAGGAAAAAGGCGTCGCGCCAGCCCAGGCCCGCAGTGGTGGCGATGGCCACCAGCACCACCGGCCCGGCGGCGTTGCCGACCAGGTTGGAGAAACCGTTCTGCACGATGCCCGCGTTGAGGCCGCGCCGGCTCTGGCTCGACTCCATGGTCATGATCGCCAGGCAAATCGGCATGACGCCGCCTTCCAGCAGGCCCATGAACAGACGCGCGCCGATCAGCATCGGATAATTGGAGGCTAGGCCTGAGATCACCGAACACAGCGAGAAGCCGAGCACGCAGAGGATGAGGATCGGTTTGCGTTTGCCCGTGCGATCGGAGATCAGGCCGACCAGGTAGGCGGAGATTGCCCAGGTCGCCGATAAGGCGGCGCCGATCAGCCCGACCTGGGTCTGATCAAGGCCCAGACCGCCCTTGCTGGGTGAGGGCTGGATGAAGGGCATCAGGTTCGACGCCGCCTGGCGGTCGAAGAAGACGATGCCGAAGGTCATGCCCAGAATCAGGACCAGGGCGTTCTCGTAGGTCAAAAGGCCGCGACGCGGCATGGGGGACGCCCCTCCCGAGGGCTATTGTTTTGGTTGGCCCCAATTCACCTCATGGCGAGGCGCTTGGGAACCACCGATTTCAACTCGGGAGAAAACGCTCTAGCCGGCGGCTAGCCGGCGGCGCGTTGGGGCTCGGCCTGGCGGGCCGGTTTCGCGGCCACGGTGAGGGTCAGATCGGTCCGTTCCATGATCGCGCCGGAGAAGTCCGGGAAGTGCATCCGCCCGTCGGGCAGGGCGAGCGGGCGCAGGTCCGCGCGGCAGAGGCTGGCGTGCGAGAGCTTGGCGCCGCGGAAGCACGCGCCCCTGAGATCGGCGCCTTCGAAGTTGGCGCCCCTGAGGTCGGCGCCTTCGAAATTGGCCCCCTGCAGCTGGCTGCCGGAGAAGTCGGCGCGGACGGCGCAGACGTTGCGCGCGGAAAGCGCGGTCAGCATGCGCGCCCGGAGCCGCCAGCCCAGAGGGCGCAGGTCCTCGCCGTCGAGCACCGCTGGCGCGCCCTTGCGGCCGCCGGTCTCGGCCCAGACCTCGGCCTGGCTCAACATGTCGCAGAGCACGTCGGCGCGCTGGAGGGCCGCCGTCGTGGGGTCCACCACGCAGCCCGTCAGCTGGGCTTCGCTGAGCGGCAGGCGCGCGATCTCCATGCCGGTCATCACCGCGCCCTTGAAGTTGGCGTCGGTCAGCTTGGCGCCGGCGAGGTCGGCGCTGTCGAGGATGGCGTCGCCGAAGTTCGCGCCCTTGAGATTGGCGTTGCGCAGTCGCACGCCGCGCATGGCGCAGTTGCTGAAGTCGGTGGCCGCTCCGTCCGAGCTCGCCCGGCTGCCTTGGGGTGAATGCAGGCGCACGCCCACGCGCGGATCGGCGATGGCGATATAGGCCGAACGCATGTCGGCTTCGTCGAGCATGGCGCCGTTCAGCGAGGCGCCGGCCAGGCGTGCGCCTCTGAGGTCGGCGCGCCTCAGGTTGGCGGCCCGGAGATCGCAGCCGGAGAGATCGGCGCACTGCAGCGATGCCGCCTCGAAATGGCACCCGGCGAACAGTCCGCCGCTGAGGTCCGCGCCGGTGAAGTCCGACTCGTTGAGCAGCCGGCTGCGCCCGTCCAGGCCCACGCCGTTGACGAAGCGCAGCATGGCGCGCCGTCCGCCGACCCCGCCGAGGAAGCGTTCGTGCTCGCGCGCAAAGACCTCGAACGCCGGTTGGTCCAGTTCGGAGCCGGCCGGCGCTGGCTTAAGGTTAGCAAGATTTAACATTAATATTGTTTGAACTTCCCCGCCGTCAGATCTGAGTCGTATACTAATCCAAACAGTATAGTCAAGTGTAATACAAATATAACCATATCTGGCGGAGCGGATGGGCGCGGAGTGGCATTGGGCTCGGCGGCTGTGCTAGGACGCGGGCATGTCCTCCAGTCCCCGAAAAGCGTCTCACGGCCGCGTGCCATTGATCTGCGCCGCCGTCGTGGTGCTGATGACCGGCGCCTCCTTCGCGGCGGTGCCGCTCTACAAGGCCTTTTGCCAGGCCACCGGTTTCGGCGGGTCCATCCCGCGCGCGGCCAAGGCCCCGGGCCACACCCTGGACCAGACCGTCACCATCTATTTCGACACCAATGTGCGGGGGCTGCCCTGGACCTTCCACGCCGCACAGCGCAGCCAAAAGGTGAAGGTGGGCGCCAGCAATGTCGCCTACTTCGAGGTGGTCAATAATTCCGACCATGCGCTGACCGGCCGCGCCATCTACAGCGTCACTCCCGGCAGCGCCGGCTGGCACGTGCGCAAGCTGCAGTGCTTCTGTTTCAATGCCGAGACCCTGCAACCGCACCAGCACGTCAAATGGCCGGTGATCTACTTCATCGACCCCAAGTTCGCCTCCGATCCGGAGATGAAGGGCTATGGCGACCTGACGCTGTCATACATCTTCGTGCCCGACCCCCAGGAGGCGCCCACGGCTCTCCACCCGGCGGCATAGGCCAGGGTCGGGCCGGTCGGGGAAAGACCGGTCAGCGCCCGTCCCCGCGGCCACGGGCGGTGTTCTTGATCACGATGGCCACAATGATGATCAGGAAGGCGGCGAGCCGGATCAGGTAGATCCGGCTCCGGGTCTCCTCGGCGGCGTGCGACAAGGTCGCCAGCGCCTGGTTCAGCGCCAGCAGCCAGAAGGCCGCCGCGAAGGCCAGGAACAGCCCATCCCGGGTCCGCCGCCAGAACCGCAGGAAGAACAGCCCCGCGACCGCGAAACCCATGGTGATCAGGCCCGAGGCGAAGTCGGTGAGGACGCTCACGTCTCGGTCCTCCAGATGAAGCCGTAGAGCAGCACGCAGATCGCCGCGAGCGAGGCCGCCTGTCGCCAGAGCGTCAGGTCGATGCTCCTCAGCACCAGCACGTCGATCACCACGATCAAGCTGTTCACCGCCAGCAACACGAAGCAGAGCGCGCTCCAGAACAACAGGCCGGTCCGCGTGCGCAGATAGGAGCGGACCAGGAGGCCCGCGCAGACGATGCTGGTCCCCAGACACAGCAGATAGACGGCGATCTCGAGGATCACTTCTCCGGCCCCCCCTTGAGGCGGAACGCGTCCGCAAAGTTGCGCAGGCTGTCCGTGCGAGAGGATACGATCGCATTGACCACCGCAACCGGCCGTTCTCGATAGGCGCCGGCCAGCCGGCCCGTCAGTTCGTCCAGTCCCGGCGAGGCTGGCGCGTAGACGAAACCGCCATCACGCTGCACCAGGAGACCCGCCGCCTCGAAGGTCCGCATCGCCTCGCCGGCGAGCCGTGGATGGCTGCGAAGCTCCCTGGCGAGCTCGTCCTGGGTCCAGGCGCGGTCCGGGCGACCGCGCATGAACACAAGCAGCTCGAGCGCCCACACCGAGCCGATCGCCGCCCTGATGAACTCCAGGAGCTGTTCGTCCATGCGCGTCGCCCTCGCGCTATCGTGCTTGCGCGGACCGCCGCCTCAGCGCGCTCCGGCGGTGATGGCGGTGTGGGCGTTGCGGTCGTGGGCCCAGGCGTCTTCGCCCGTGCCCGGATCGATCGGCCGTTCCTTGCCGTAGCTGATGGTCGAGATGCGGCCCGGATCGACGCCGTGCGACACCAGGAAGTCCTTCACCGAATTGGACCGGCGCGCGCCGAGGGCGAGGTTGTACTCGCGGGTGCCGCGCTCGTCGCAATTGCCTTCGATGCGGACCTGCACCTGGCCGTAGCGGTTCAGCCAGGCGGCCTGGGCGGCCAGGATCGGCTGGGCGTCGGCGCGGACGCCGTACTGGTTGAAGTCGAAATAGACCCGGTCGCCGACGTTGATCACGAAGTCCTGGGTCGAGCCGGGCTGGATGCGCCCGACCGGCCCCACCGAATGGGCCGGAGGCGGCGGAGGCGGCGGCACGGGCGGAAGCTCGGGCGCGGGCCCGGGCTTGGGATGGGACGCGCAGGCCGCAAGCACGGCCGCGGAGACGCCGATCAGCGCCAGTCGAACGATGGGCTTTGCAACCAAGCTCATCACCCTTCTCCTCATCTTCCAGGCTCTATTCAGCGCGAGCTTGGCGCCTTTTGCCACGGATGTCCCCTAGGACTTAACAATACTCACCTGCCGCGCGAGTTGCGTCACCCCAGGGCCACGCTGGACCTGCAGGTCGCTCTACTGCAGCAAAGGCGACCAGGCCGGATCGACGGCTGCGGTGGGGAAGGGAACCTGCCGTTCGATGCGGCCGGTGATGTCGACCATCCACAGGTGCGGCCCCGAGCCGGTGTCGCGCTCGAACATGATCACCCGCCCGTTGGGCGCCCAGCTCGGGGTGTCCTCGAGGTAGCCGGAACTCAGGGTGCGCTCGTCCGAGCCGTCGGGCCGCATCACCCCCACGTGGAAGCTCTCGCCGGTCTGTTTGATGAAGGCGATGAAGTCGCCCTTCGGGCCCCAGACCGGGGCGCTGTAGGCCCCCGAGCCGAAGGAGATGCGGCGCACCCCTGAGCCGTCGGCGTTCATCACATAGAGCTGGCGCGAGCCGCCGCGGTCGGAGTTGAACACGATCTGCCCGCCGTTCGGCGAGAACGACGGCGAGGTGTCGATCGAGGGGTCCGCCGTGAGCCGGCGGATGTCGCGGCTGTGCAGGTCCTCGACATAGATGTCGACGTTGCCGCGCTGCTCCACCGCGAAAGCCAGCTTGCCGCCGTCAGGCGAGAAACGCGAGGACATCACCATGCCCGGGAAGTGGCCCACGGTCTCCTGGCGGCCGGTCTCGATGTTCAGCACATAGACGCTGGAGCCGGTGGGCCGGATGGCGGTGTAGGTGATCTCCTGGCTGGTCGAGGAGAAACGCGGGCTCATCCAGAGCGCCGAGCTGTCGGTCAGGTACTGCGGATTGGCCCCGTCCTGGTCCATGATCGCCAGGCGGGTGACCCGCTTGGTCTTGGGCCCGCTCTCGGCCACGAACACCACGCGGGTGTCGAAATAGCCCTTCTCGCCGGTCAGCTTCTCATAGACCTGGTCGGCGATCTTGTGGGCGACCCGGCGCCAGTTGTCCTGGGTGGCGGTGAACTCCGAGCCGATCAGCTGCTGCTGGGTGCCGATGTCCCAGAGCCGGAAATCGACCTTGAGGCGGCCATCGCCGGCGGACGAGGCCTGGCCGTTGACCAGGGCCTGGGCCCCGGCGCTCTTCCAGGCGTCGAGCTTGGGCTGGACGTTGATGTCGAGGCTCTTCTCCGGGAACGTCGCCGGATCCAGCGGCCGGAACAGGCCCGAGCGCTCCAGATCCGAAGCGACCACCCGCGAGACGTCCGCGCCCACGCCGGGGCCAAAGGCCGGGATGGCGATCGGCAGCGGCTGCACCGCGCCCTGATTCACATCCAGCTCGGTCTGGGCCATCGCCGGTCGCGGCGAAGCCATCAAGGCCATCACGGCCAAACCTAGTGCCAGCGCGCAAAGCCGCATCGGCATCCTCGTTTTCTTCGTTGTCATCCTACGCCACTCTTCTCCCGGTTACTTTCCAGCACATGCCTGCTTCGCGACAAAATTGATCACGAAGTCATTTGTCCCGGACAGGTGGGCCGGATCGATGACATCGGTAAAGGGCTGTCCCCTGCCCACGGCCGAGAGCGCCCGCGCAGCGGCTGCGGCCACCACGGGGTCGCCGATCGAGCTGACCGACCGCCCGTCGGCCAGTTCGGGCTGGCCGACGACCCATCCCTGGGCCGTCAGGCGGAAGCGGACCTTGACGTTCACGCCGGCCGCCGCCTCGACCTGGCAGTTCGGATTCCACAGCCGGGAGAGCTTGTCGATCAAGCCCTGACGCTCGTCTCCCGACATGCGCAGATCATTGCCGTGGCCCGTCGACGCCGTCTTCTCGGTCTTCGGGCGCAGCGGCCCGACCTGGCCGGAGGCGGCCTTGGCGGCGGGCTTGCTGCGCTGGCTGTCGATCGAGGCCATCAGGGCGTCGAGGTCGAGGTCCTGCTTGTTGGCGGCCTGGGCGCTGGCCGCCGGGGCGGACTTGATCGACGGCGCCTGCTTGGTCGGGGTCGGCTTGGTCTTCAGGGCCGGCTTGGGCGCAGCCGAGGCTGTCGGCGGCGCCGGTGGCGCGGGCTTGATCGGCGCGGGTTCGGGCGGCGCCTGGGCCTCGGGCTGGGGCGTGGCCGCCGGCGCGGGCTCAGGCGCCTGGACCGCCGCGGCCATCTCGGCCGGAGGCTCGGAGGTGACCAGGGTCACCGGCACCACCTTGCCCAGCGACAGGGGCTTGGACACCATCGGCCAGACGATCAGGGCGGCGGCGATGGCCACGGCGTGCACCACTGCCGAGGCGATCAGGGCCGGCGATCTCTGGGTGCGCGCGCCGCTCATGGCCTAGGGGGTCTGGTCCTTCGACGGGCGCAGATCGCCCGGCGGCGGCTTGGCCCCGGAGCTGGGACCGCCGGTGTCGGTGATCAGGCCGATCTGGGTGAAGCCCGAGGTCGACAGGCTGGCCATCACCCGCGCCACGATCTCATAGGGCGAGCGGCCGTCGGCGCGGACATAGACCGGCTTGTCGTAGCCGGCGTTGGAGATGGCCTTCAGCTTCGGCCCGAGGTCGGCGAACGGCGTCTCCTGGGATTGGACATAGATCGCCCCGTCCTCGCGGATGGTGACGGTGAGCGGCTCGTTCTGGTTGGAGAGCGCGCCCGCCTCGGTCTTCGGAAGCTGCACCGGCACCCCGGCGGTGAGCAGGGGCGCGGAGATCATGAAGATGATCAGCAGCACCAGCATCACGTCGACCAGCGGGGTGACGTTGATCTCGGACAGATTGGCGCGGCGACCGCGGCGGCGGCGGTTGCGGCGGCCGGCGGAGAAGGCGTCGTGGACGGAAAGCGCCATCGGAGCGCCCTAGGCCC
>DATCFQ010000704.1:0-3141 GCA_036509495.1 Caulobacteraceae bacterium | reverse complement strand
GCATCGAATAGCGGATCGCCCCTTCGCCGAAGTGGGCGTGCATGGTGTCGTTCAGCCAGCCGATCAGGATCGGGCCGCCGAACTGGCCGACCACGGTGGCCCCCAGCAGAGCCACCGAGACGGCGACGGCGCGGCTCCTGGACTGGGCGACGCTGACATAGACCGCATAGATCGGACCCTGGTGCATGATCGAGAACAGGGCCGCCCCGGCATAGGCTGAGATCCAGACCGGCGCGGAATCCGAGAACAGATAGATGAATTGGAACGGCGCCATCAAAAGGCAGGCGAGACCCGGAATCCAGCAGCGCCAGCGGGCGTCGATCCGCTCGAGCCGGGACGACAACAGCCCGCCCAGCACGATGCCGATGGCGCTCACGGCGCCGCGGATGGGCTGGAAGATGGCCCCCACCTGCGGGACGGTGAAATGGCGCACCCGCACCAGGAAGGTCGCGTCCCAGGCGCTGACCCCATAGAGGTAGACGCCCATGATCGAGGTGCCGAGCAGGCACCAGAGAAAGGCCTTGGATCCCATCAGGAAGGTCAGGGCCTCGCCGAGCGGTGCGGTCTTGACGGCGCCGGAGTCAGCGTGCCGGCGCGGCTCCTTGACGGTGAGCAGCAGGACCAGCGCCAGCACCAGCCCGGGCGCGCCGGCGACCAGGAAGACGACGCGCCAGCCATAGTGGCCGGCCAGCCATCCGGCCGCCGGCGAATAGACCAGAAGCGCAATGGATGAAGCCGTGGTGATGATCGACAGCACCAGAGGGCGCGCGCGCCGGCTGAACAGGTCGGCCAGGATCGATTGCGATGGGGCCAGGCCCGCGCTCTCGCCGATGGCCATGGCGAACCGGGTGCCGCCCAGCTGCCAGACGTTGGTGACCAGCCCGGTCAGGGCCGTCATCAGGCTCCAGGACGCCAGGCCGATGGCGACGATGTTGCGCCGGCTCCAGCGCTCGGCCAGCCAGGCCACCGGCACCCCCAGTATGGCGTAGATGGCGATCAGGCCGGTGACCACGCCCAGGGTGGTGTCGGAGACGTGGAAGTCCTTCTTGATCAGTGGCAGCATCAGGCTGAGCACCGACCGGTCGAAGTAGTTCAGCGTCGAGACCAGCGTCAGCAACGCGAGCGCGTAGATGCTCGCGAAGGTCCAGTCTCGGGTCGCCGGGACGGTGCTATCGGGCGTCATGGCCTAGGCGTGGCCGGCGGCTTCGTTCGCCTTGATCTCGGCGATCGCCTTCCCGTAGGGCCTCACCCCGAGCCAGATGATCAGGGCCGCCAGCGGCGTCATCACCGCCGCGGTCCCCGCCATGGCGTAGCGGATCAGGCTCTCGTCCCTGACCACGAAGTTGGTGACCAGACCGATGAACACCGGCCCCAGCCCCTGGCCGATGACGGTGAAGATGAAGAGATAGAGCGCCGTAACCCGGCCGCGCATCTGGTTGGGGGTGACGCTTTGGATCGCCGCGTTCTGAGGAGACGCCCCGGCGAGCCCGCAGAAACCGGTCATCCCCGCGCAGAACACCGCGAGCCAGGGATTGGGCATCAGCGGGCCCAGGATCGCGAAGATGGGGGTGATCGTGTACATGATCGCTACCACCCGCACATTGGCGTCGTCGTACTTCCTGGCCATCCGGGCGGTGAACCAGGAGCCCACGATCAGGCCCAGGAACTGGAAGAGGATGTTGGCGACGCCCAGGACGTAGCCGGCCTCATTGCCCCAGTGATAGGTGCGCTGGAGGAACGGCACCTGCCATTGAAGCACGCCGTAGGTCTCCATGGCCGAGAAGCCCAAGCCGAAGAACATCGGCGCATAGAGCCGCCAGTGCTCGAACAGGTAACCGATGATGCTCCACAGCGACGTGGCCTTCTGGGCGCCGTGCTGCATGCCGCCGCGCCGGGGCGGTTCGGGGACGGTCAGCAAGAGGAGCGCGCCGATCAGGGCCGGCAGGCCCACGGCGATGAACACCATCTGCCAGACGTGGATGGTGAGGCCCATCCAGTGCTGGTCGGGGGTGTGCTGCAGGATGCCAAGGACATAGGCGCCCAGGATCAGGGGCGCGCCGGTGCCGACGATGAAGCCGATCTGCAGGACGTAGATCGCGCTCGGCAGCCGCTGGCGGTTGAAGAAGTCGGACAGCATCGAATAGCTGCCCGGTCCGTTCACCGCGGTGCCGCCGCCGACCAGCACGCGCAGCCCGAACAGCTGCCAGAAGTTCTGCGCCAGGCCGCAAAGGGTGGTCATCACCGAGCAGACGCCGATGCCGGCCGCGAGCACGAACTTGCGCGTGTGGGTGTCGACGAATCGCGACAGCGGGATGCCGATGACGACGAAGAACAGCGATGGCGCGAGGCCCGTCAGCAACCCGACCCGCCAATCCTGGATATGAAAGGTGGCCTTGATCGGCGCGATCAGGAGACTGATGACGCCCTGGTCGAGCTGGCCGAACATCAGCACCAGGGCGAAGATCCCAACCGCGTACCAGGCGACAGACGGCTTGGGCCAAGGCTGCGTGGACTGGGCGTCGGGCGCCGACGCATCGACTCCCTCGACGGTAGGGATATCCGTAGCCATGGCCCGCTTCCTCCCGATCTTCCCCGCCCCCGCCTATGCTGGCGGGTGGCTGAACGCTTCGGGACATGGCGGCCCCGGCCTTCCGGCATCACTGTTTCACGGCCCGGGCGGCAATTCCATAGCGGGCCTCCGAGCACGGACGCTTTCCCTCCGCGGGTCTGTTGGCCATAAGCGAGGCGAGGCGCTGGACCGGCTCGCCGGGAGTTCGACACCATGGGCACACCGATCCACCGGGGCCTGATCGGGCGCGAGAGCGCCTGGACCGGCGCCAACCGCAACGACGAAGACGTCCGCGCCCTGAGGGCGGCCTAGCCATGGGCAGGCGATCCGCTCCCGGCGGGACATGGGCTTCGCCGATCGGCTTCGAGAGCCTGGTCGAGGGCGCGATCAATCCCTCCGATCTCAGGGTCTTGGAGGGTCGGCTCTATTGGCTGGAGAGCCGTCCGGCGGACGGCGGACGGCTGGTGGTGATGACCGGCGACAGCTCGGCCGCGACCCCTCTGACCTCAGCCCCGCTCAATGTCCGCACCCGGGTCCACGAATATGGCGGCGCGCCCTATGCCATGGCGGAC
>DATCFQ010000703.1:0-2963 GCA_036509495.1 Caulobacteraceae bacterium | reverse complement strand
GGCCCCGGCCAAGCTGTTCGTCACCGCCTCCGCCGAGGTCAGGGCCGAGCGGCGCTTCAAGCAGTTGCAGGACCAGGGCGAAAGCGTGGCCTATGACGACATCCTGGCCGACATCCATCGCCGGGACGAGCGCGACAGCGGCCGGGCTGCCTCCCCCCTGCTGCGCGCCGACGACGCCGCCTTGCTCGACACCACGCAAATGTCTATATCGCAGGCCGCCGATGCGGCCCGCCGTATCGTCGAAGAGGCGCGCGCCCGCTGGGAAGCTTCCCACGAGGGCTAATCCAACCGCTCCACGCTTCGACCGCTGCGGGATTTCGCGCCGAGGACCTTCGGATCCTCCCCGCCCGTCGGCCAGATTTCACGCGACCGGCGCTCCGCGACCGCAAGGCGCGGCCACTGGCGCAATCCAATATCCCCGATGAAAGAGAGACTCTCAGCGCATGGCTGACGCCCAAACCCTCAATCCGTCCCGCGACGATTTCGCGGCCCTTCTCGAAGAAACCCTCGGCGGACGCGACTTCCACGAAGGCACTGTGGTCCAAGGCCTGGTGGTGGCCGTCGAAAAGGACTTCGCCGTCATCGACGTCGGCCTGAAGACCGAAGGCCGCGTCTCGCTGAAGGAATTCGGCGGCGGCTCGGACAGCGGCTCCAAGCCGGTGGCCGTCGGCGACACCGTCGAGGTGTTCCTCGAGCGGGTCGAGAACGCCATGGGCGAAGCGGTGATCAGCCGCGAGAAGGCCCGCCGCGAAGAGGCCTGGACCCGCCTGGAAGTGGTGTTCGAGCGCAACGAGCCGGTGTCCGGCTCCATCGTCGGCCGCGTCAAGGGCGGCTTCACCGTCGATCTCGGCGGCGCCTCGGCCTTCCTGCCGGGCTCGCAGGTCGACATCCGGCCGGTCCGCGACGTGGGCCCCTTGATGGGCAAGGAACAGCCCTTCGCCATCCTCAAGATGGACCGGCCGCGCGGCAATATCGTCGTCTCCCGCCGGGCGATCCTGGAGGAAGCCCGCGCCGAGCAGCGCACCGAGCTGGTCAGCCAGCTGCAGGAAGGCGAAGTCCGCGAAGGCGTGGTCAAGAACATCACCGACTACGGCGCGTTCGTGGACCTCGGCGGCATCGACGGCCTGCTGCACGTCACCGACATGAGCTGGAAGCGCATCAATCACCCGAGCCAGGTGCTGGCGGTGGGCGATACGGTCAAGGTGCAGATCGTCAAGATCAACCCCGACACCCAGCGCATCTCGCTGGGCATGAAGCAGCTGCAGTCCGACCCCTGGGACGGCGTGGAAGCCAAGTACCCGGTGGGCGCGAGGTTCACCGGCCGGATCACCAACATCACCGACTACGGCGCCTTCGTGGAGCTGGAAGCCGGGGTCGAGGGCCTGGTCCACGTTTCGGAAATGAGCTGGACCAAGAAGAACGTCCATCCGGGCAAGATCGTCTCCACCTCCCAGGAAGTGGACGTGGTGGTGCTGGACGTCGACGCCTCCAAGCGGCGGATCTCGCTCGGCCTCAAGCAGGCCCAGTCGAACCCCTGGGAGCAGTTCGTCGAACAGCATCCGGTCGGCTCGACCGTCGAAGGCGAGGTCAAGAACACCACCGAGTTCGGCCTGTTCATCGGCCTCGACAACGACATCGACGGGATGGTCCATCTGTCGGACATCGACTGGAACGCCCCCGGCGAAGAGGCCATGGCCCGCTACAAGAAGGGCGACATGGTCAAGGCGCGGGTGCTGGACGTCGACGTCGAGAAGGAGCGCATCTCGCTGGGCGTCAAGCAGCTGTCGGGCGATCCGATGGCCGGCGACGTGTTCCGCAAGGGCCAGACCGTCACCGTCACCGTCACCGAGGTCACCTCGGGCGGCATCGAGGTGAAGTTCGGCGACGACGAAGCCACCATGACGGCCTTCATCCGCAAGTCCGACCTGTCGCGCGACCGGGCCGAGCAGCGCCCCGAGCGCTACGCCGTCGGCGATCGGCTGGACGCCCAGGTGACCAATGTCGACAAGGCGGCCCGCCGTCTGTCGCTGTCGGTCAAGGCCCTGGAGATGGCCGAGGAAAAGGTGGCCATCGAGCAGTTCGGCAGCCAGGACTCCGGCGCATCGCTGGGCGACATCCTGGGCGCCGCCCTGCGCGAGAAGGCGACCAACAAGGAGTAGGCGTCAGCCGAAAGGTCGATGCCAGAAGGGCCCGCCTCGGCGGGCCCTTTTTCTTTGGCGGTCACACCCGCCGCATGGTCACGATCGCGACCGGCGGGTCGAGGATCTGGCCGGCCATGGTCGGGTTGCGGGCCACGCCACCCGTGGGCAGCGCGAGGATGGCGCGGACCACGTCCATGCCGTCGGTGACGCGGCCGAAGGCGGCGAAGCCCAGGTTGTCGCCGGCCTGGGCCGGATTGGCGTCGAGGTTGGGCGCGTCGCCGATGCAGATGAAGAAATCCGCCCGCCCGGTGCCGGGCGCGAAGCGGGCCAGGGACAGGGTTCCGTCGAGGTGCTTCAGCCCGGTCTGGGTGGTGCTCTCGTGGGCGATGGGCGGCAACAGTCGCCCTGGATGGTTCGGCAACCCCGCCTCGATCAGGCCGAAGGTCGGCGCGCCCTGGTCACGCGAGGCGCGGTAGATCTGGGAGTCGTCGTAGCGCCGGGTGTCGACGTAGCGCAGGAAGTTGGCGCTGGTGATCGGCGCCTTGTCGGTGGCGATCTCCACCACGATCGGACCCTGGCCGGTGGTGATGGCCACCCGGGGGTTGCCCGCCGTCGTCTGGGCGAAAGCCGGGCTCCCCAGCAACAGACCCGCGCCCGCCAGCACATGCCGCCGTCCGATGATCGCCATGGCGTTCCCCACCCACCGCTCATTCCGGCGGAGGCCGGAATCCAGGACAGGTTAGCGCCGAGGCTCTCCAAGTGGGAAGCGGCGGCGCCGCGCGAACTCGCCAACGCCATCGCAGACCTGTCCTGGACTCCGGC
>DATCFQ010000702.1:0-4481 GCA_036509495.1 Caulobacteraceae bacterium | reverse complement strand
TCGATGTCCGGCAGGCCGAGGCCGCGGCGCAGCGGACCGTGGTGGGCGTTCAGGCGGTCGATCTTGGCTTCCAGCGCCTCGCGGTCGGCCATGTCGACGACCCGGATGGCCCGGCGGCCGACCTTGTCCTCATAGGCGGGGCCGATGCCGCGGCCCGTGGTGCCGATCTTGCCCAAGGCCTGGGACTCGCGCGCCTGGTCGAGATCGCGGTGCAGCGGCAGGATCAGGGTGGCGTTGTCGGCCAGCACCAGCAATTCGGGATCGACCCGGACGCCCTGCTCGCGAATGCGGCGGATCTCGTCCAGCAGGTGCCAGGGATCGACCACCACGCCGTTGCCGATGATCGAGCGCTTGCCCTGGACCAGGCCCGAGGGCAGCAGCGCCAGCTTGTAGGTCTGGTTGCCGACCACCAGGGTGTGGCCGGCGTTGTGGCCGCCCTGGAAGCGGACCACCACGTCCGCCCGGTTCGACAGCCAGTCGACGATCTTGCCCTTGCCCTCGTCGCCCCATTGGGCGCCGACCACGGTGACATTGGCCATGGATACGGTCTCCCGCCTGCCCGGCGGGTCCCAACCCACCCTTCGACAGGTCTCGGTGGGGGGACTTGCTCAGTGATGGGCCGCCCGCGCGCTGGCGCCAGACGGCGGGGCGGATAGACCAGCCTCGCCGCCGCCCGTCAAGAGCCCCCGCGGCGACCGTTACAGCGGGATGATGTGGCGCTTTCGGCTGTAGGCCAGATAGCCGAGGTTGGCGCCGAGCCTGAGGCCGAGGCCGGTGCGGATCGGGGCCAGGGTGATCCCGTCGGCGCGCTGGTAGTTCACCCCGAGGCCGGCGATCAGATAGGCCGTGCCCTCCACGCCCGGGAAGCGCCGGAAGATCATGTCCGGGTATTGCAGATTGTAGCAGAGGGTGAAGGAGCGCGAGGCGTTGCCGCCCCAGTCGAAGCCGATCGACGGCCCCTGCCAGTAGACCTGCAGCGGCTGGTGGCCCTTCATGTAGAGCAGCCCCCGCCCGTAGCGCACGCCCCCGAAGAAGGCGGCCGAACCCTCTTCGCCGGCGATGTAGGCGGTGGGCCGGCCATTGTCCTTGAAGATGCGCTCCACCGCGGCGGCGGCGGACTCCGCCGAGACGCCGAGGAAATCGGAGGCGCCGTTGACGACCTCGTTGCGGTCGTAGGTCTGGGCGGCGGTGTTGGCCGGATAGGAGGGCCGCACTTCCGGCGCAGGCGGCGCCTCGGGCTCAGCGGGACCGTCGGCTCTCGCTGGCGGCGGGGGGGCGGGGGGCGGCGCGTCGTCCGCCGGAGCATGATCCCCGTCCACGGGAACGCGCTGCGATAGAACGCCGTCCTGGCGCGGGCCGGCCGGAGCCAGCGGTTCGGACCGCACCGCGCCGTCGGAACTCTGGGCCCTGGCGACGGCGGCCCAGGCGGCCGCGGTTGCGGCGCCGGCGATCAGGGTGCGGCGATCCATGGGCGTGTTCTCCCCCGTCAGGCGAATCTGTTGGTGAAACTCTACTGCAAACCGGGCTGCTTTGTGTCGGCAGCGCGTTAGGCGGAAGTGTGTGCGGTTCCGCCGCTCGAACGCGCTGTAACTGTTTGACTCTGGAGCGTGACGGTCGCCGAAACCGCACACACTTTCGGCTGTCACGCTCCGGGCGCCCGCCGTCAGGCGCCGAGCCGGGCGGCGACCTCCTCGCCGATGGCCAGCGAACTGGTCAGGCCCGGGCTCTCGATGCCGAACAGGGCGATGAGGCCCGCGAGTCCGTGGATTTCAGGCCCGTCGATGCGGAAGTCCGGCTGCGGCTCGCCCGGGCCATGCAGCTTGGGCCGGATGCCGGCATAGTCAGGCTCCAGCGCGCCGTCCTTCAACCCCGGCCAGTAGCGGCGGATGTCGGCGTAGAAGCCGGCGGCGCGGGCGGGATCGACGTCGTAGTTCTCGGCCGGGACGAAGGCGAGGTCGGGTCCGAAGTGGGCCTGGCCGCCGAGATCGCGGCGGTAGTGGGTGCCGAGCGACCCCTCGATCGGCGGCGGATAGATCAGCCGGCGGAAGGGCGCCGGGCCGGCCAAGCGGAAATAGACGCCCTTGCCGTAGTGCAGTTGGGGGATCAGGGCCGCGCGATAGCCTTCGACCCTGGCCGCCGCACCCTGGGCGCCGAGGCCGGCGGCGATGACCAGCTGTCCGGCCGAGACCTCGGCCGGCTCCTCCCCGCCGGCGCGGATGCGGAAGCCGCCGCCGGCCAGGGGATGGGCGCCGAGGAACGGCGTCTGCAGCGCCAGGGCGCCTCCCGATGCGCCGATCTCGCCGGCCAGGGCGTGCATATAGCCGTGGCTGTCGAAGACGCCGCTCTCGGGCGAGATCAGGGCCGCCGCCGCCGAAAGCCCGGGCTCCAGCCGCCGCGCCTCTTCGCCGCTCAGCCGCTCGATCCCCTCCACGCCATTGGCCAGCGCCTGGGCTCCGATCGCCTCGATGCGGGGAATGTCCTCCTCGTGCGGCGCGACCACCAGCTTGCCGCAGCGGTCGAAGGCGACCTGGTGCGCCTCCAGGAAGGCGTAGAGCCGCCGCCGGCCCTGCACGCACAGCTTCGCCTTCAGAGAGCCGGTGGGATAGTAGAGGCCGCCGTGGATCACCTCGGAATTGCGCGAGGAGACGCCCTGGCCGATCGCCGCCTCCTTCTCCAGCACGACGACCGAGCGGCCGCGCTGCGCCAGCGCATAGGCGACCGCCAGGCCCACAGCGCCGGCGCCCACCACCGCCGCGTCGAAGTCTAAAGCCGAGCTAGCCACTAGATTTTCTAGCCATGTGGTCCTATGCCGTCCGGTCTGGCGCCTGGGGCGCGATGGAAGATGCGGCCATGGCGGCGCCCGGCTTCAAGGATGTGGACGGCCACGCCCGCGCCTTGGCCAAGGGGGTGAGCTGGCGGATCGTCGGCACGCTGGACACCTTCATCTGGAGCCTTTTGATAACAAAGCAGGCCTTCAGCGCCGGCTCCATCGCTTCGCTCGAAACCATCACCAAGATCGCCCTGTTCTACGGCCACGAACGCCTCTGGCGCCTGATCCGATGGGCGCCGGATTCGCACCTGCGCTCGATCATCAAGGCCGTGTCCTGGCGGCTGATCGGCAGCTTCGACACCTTCATGCTGAGCCTCCTGGTCACCGGCAGCGCCAAATACGCCGTTTCCATCGCCACCGCCGAGGCGCTCACCAAGATCGTCCTCTACTATCTGCACGAGCGCGCCTGGCGGCTGGTCCGCTGGGGCCGCCTCGAGGCTCCGGCGGCGGCCGCCCAGCCCCAGGCCTGAGGCGGTTCCTCGCCCAGGGCGGGGAAATTGTTTGCCATCTTCCCTCCTATTGGCCATGAGTCGCAGCAAGAATCGGCGCGAACCTGAGGTTGCGGGGGATGAAATTGCCGGAAGCGCTTGACGCCGTTGACGCCAAGATCCTGGATCTGATCCAGCACGACGCCGGCCTGTCGGTGGCCGAGATCGCCGAGCGCGTCGGCCTGTCCTCGAGTCCCTGCTGGCGCCGCATCAAGCGCCTGGAAGACATCGGGATCATCAAGAAGCGGGTGACCCTGCTCGATCGCGAGCAGCTGGGGCTGGGCTTCGAGGTCTATGCCACGGTCAAGCTGTCGATGCCGACCAAGGACAACCTCGACCGCTTCGAGACCCTGGTGCTGGGCTGGCCCGAGGTGGTCCAGTGCGCCACCGTCACTGGCGGCGAGGATTATGTCCTGAGGATCGTCACCCGCGACATCCACGGCTTCGACAATTTCCTCAGGGATACCCTGTTGTCCTCCGGACTGGTGGCCAACTGCCAGAGCCGGATCGTGGTGCGAGGGGTGAAGGATTCCACCGCCGTGCCGCTCGGCCTGATCAGCCCGCACCTGGGGAGCTGAGGCTCGCCCAAATAACGCCGCTCGTCCCGCGAAGGCGGGGACCCATGGGTTCGCGCCGGGATGGCCGTTCGCAGGGAGCCAGGCTGGATGGATCCCCGCCTTCGCGGGGATGAGCGGAAGAGTTAGGCGACCGCGTCCTTTGCGGGCGCCTGGGCGGGCGTCGCCGCCTCGGCCTCGGCCTCGTTCAGCACCCGCTCCAGGGCTTCGTGCAGCTTGGCCAGCTGGATCGGCTTGGCCACGTGCATGTCCATGCCGGCGTTCAGATATTCCTTGACCTGGTGGACCATGGCGTTGGCCGAAAGGGCGATGATCGGCGTGCGCCGCCGGCCGGTCCGGGCCTCCGCCGCGCGGATCTCGCGGGTGGCGGTGATGCCGTCCATCACCGGCATCTGGATGTCCATCAGGATCAGGTCGTAGTCGCCCGAGGCCCAGGCCTGCACCGCCCTCTGGCCGTCCGGCACGATCTCGACCTCGAGCCCGAAGGTCGAGATCACCGTCTTCAGCACCAGCTGGTTGGTGGCGTTGTCTTCGGCGGCCAGGATCCTCAGCGAGGAGATCTCGGCGCCGGAAGCGTGGGCCGGGGCC
>DATCFQ010000701.1:0-5115 GCA_036509495.1 Caulobacteraceae bacterium | reverse complement strand
CCCGTTCTATCGATAGAGGCCTAGCTCTGTTGCTGATCCCCTAGCGACAGCCGCCTGGATTTGGATTAGCTTCCAAGCGCCCGGGCGCACACGGCTTTGGGCCACAAACTCATCCAAAGTCTCAGGAAACCCCATGACTGACTTCAAATTGCTCATCAATGGGCGCCTGGTGCCTGGCGCGTCGTCCATGGATGTGCTGAACCCGGCGACGGAAGAGGTGGTTGCGGCCTGCCCGACCGCCAGCGAGGCCCAGCTGAACGAGGCGGTCGCCGCCGCCAAGGCTGCCTTCCCCGCGTGGTCCAAGCGTCCGCTGAGCGAGCGCGCCGAGCTGCTGAACAAGCTGGCCGACGCCATGATGGCCCGCCACGACGAGTTCGCACGCCTGCTCACCCAGGAGCAGGGCAAGCCCTTGCCGATGGCCCTGTGGGAAGTCGGCGGCACGGCCGCGGGCCTGAAGTATTTCGCCTCGCTTACCCTGCCCGACAAGGTCATCAAGGACGACGCCGAGTCGAAGATCATCATGCAGCACGCCCCGCTGGGCGTGGTGGCGGCGATCACGCCCTGGAACTTCCCGCTGATCCTGCTGTCGATCAAGGTCGGCCCGGGCCTCGTGGCCGGCAACACCATGATCTGCAAGCCGGCGCCCACCACGCCCCTGACGACCCTGCTGTTCGGCGAGCTCTGCGCTGAGATCCTGCCGCCGGGCGTGATCAACGTCATCGCCGACAAGAACGACCTCGGCTCCGCGATCACCAATCACCCGGACATCGCCAAGGTGGCCTTCACAGGCTCCACCGCGACCGGCAAGAAGGTCATGGCTTCGGCGGCCTCGTCGCTGAAGCGGATCACCCTGGAGCTCGGCGGCAACGACGCGGCCATCGTGCTCGACGGCGTGGATCCCAAGGAAGTGGCCCCGAAGATTTTCGGCGGCGCCACAATGAACTCCGGCCAGGTCTGCCTGGCCATCAAGCGCGTCTACGCGCCGGAGAGCATGTACGACGAGCTCTGCGACGAGCTGGCCAAGCTCGCCAAGGAAGCCGTCATGGGCGACGGCCTGGAGCAGGGCACCCAGCTCGGACCCATCCAGAACAAGATGCAGTTCGAGAAGGTGAAGGAGTACATCGAGGTTGGGCGCAAGGACGGCAAGATCATCGCCGGTGGCGAGGCCCACGAGGGCAAGGGCTACTTCATCGCCCCGACCATCGTCCGCGACATCTCCCACGACTCCCGCCTGGTCAAGGAAGAGCAGTTCGGCCCGGTGCTGCCGGTGCTGAGCTACACCAATCTCGACGACGCCATCGCCAAGGCCAACGATAGCGAATACGGCCTGGGCGGCACGGTGTGGACCAACGACCTGGAGCGCGGCCAGGCCGTCGCCTCCCAGATCATCAGCGGCACCATCTGGGTGAACAAGCACCTGGACCTGCCGTTCGACGTGCCGTTCGGCGGGGCCAAGCAGTCGGGCCTCGGCGTCGAGTACGGCCAGGAAGGCCTGGAAGAATTCACCCAGCAGAAGACCATTAACATGGCCAAGGCCCCGCTCTCAGCCTAGGCCGCTTTGACGTGAACTGACGGCCGGCGGCGAGGGCGACCTCGCCGCCGGTTCTGTTTTGGGACCGATGCCGCGGGAGAGTTCGCCGAGACGGGCCTGCGACATGGGCGCCGCGCTACGGCTTTGAAATATATCGGCCGCGGGGGCGGACTAACCAGGGACCTCCCAAAGGGAGGATCCCAATGAAACTGGCTCTGATCACCCTCGCCGCCACCCTCGTCGCCGGCGCGGCCTTCGCCCAGGAGGGCGGCCCTCCGCCCGGCGGCGGCGGTCCTTCGCCCGAGATGCGGGCCCTGTTCCAGCAGGTCCGCGAGACCTGCGCCAATGACATGAAGACGCTCTGCGGCGACAAGCAGGGGCGCGAGGCCTTCATGTGCCTGCGCCAGAACGCCGACAAGGCGAGCCAACCCTGCAAGGACGCCATGAGCAAGCTGCCGCCTCCGCGCCAGCAGTAGACCATCAGCGACCGCGAATTCAGGGGCGGCGGGCATATCGCTCGCCGCTCTTTTTCATGCGACCGGCTGGACCGACTGGGTCTTCAGGGCCGGCATGACCTCCGCCGCGAACAGCTCCAGTGAGCGCAGGGCGTCCTCATAGGCGATCGAGCCGAAGATCATGTGGCCGAGCACGCCGGTGGCGCCGGCGGCCTCGATGTCGCGGGCCAGGGCGTCGCGTACCGTGGCCGGCGAGCCGGCGATGCTGAAGCCGGCGGCCATGTGGGCATCGAAGGTCTCCGGATAGGGGAAGGGGAAGGGCACGCCCTTCTGGTCCCAGAGCCAGGAGAAGGACGCCCGCCACTTCAGGAAGGCCGCCGCGGCGATCTTGCGCGCCGCTGCGTCGGTGTCGGCCACCACGATATGGCGGTTCAAGCCCAGCACCGGGATATCGGCGGCGGCGCGGCCGAGCTTGTCCCACTCCTCGCGATAGCGGTCGAACGGGCGGCGGGCGACGGCGGCGCCCATCATCGAGACCGCATTGACCTCGTTCTTGGCGCACCAGACCGCCGAATCCGGGCTCGAGATGCCGTACCAGAACGGCGGGCGCGGCTTCTGGTAGGGCTTCAGCACCATGGGGAACTTGTCGACGGCATAGTACTGGCCGCGGTAGTCGACCACGTCCTCGGAGAGGGCGAGGGTCAGGATCTCCAGCGCCTCGCGATAGCGTTCGGGCACGGTGCCGGGCTCGATGTCGTAGATTTTCTGCTCGATCCACACGGCGCCCCGCCCCAGGCCGACCTGCATCCGGCCGCGGCTCATCTGGTCGAGCATGCAGATCTCTTCGGCCAGCCGCATCGGGTGATAGAGGGCCGGCAGATAGACCAGGGGGCCGAACTTCAGCCGCTTGGTGCGCTGGGCGACGGCCGACAGGAAGACGCTGGGCGAGGGGGCCAGGCCCAGGTTGGTCCCGTGGTGTTCGGCGGTGTGGTAGGAATCGAAGCCCAGCCGGTCCAACGCCTCGATCAGCTTCAGCCGCGTCTCATAGTGATCGGCCTGCGGCAGGCCCGAATCGTCCACGTGATCGAATACGCCGAACTTCATTCTGTTTTTCCTCCCGGGTCGGCTGCATTGACCATGTCAATCGGGAGGGGGCAAGAGGCGCCGCGGCGCCATTTTGCCTGACGCAATCAGGCGCCGATGTCGAAGCTCACGCCCTGGGCCAGCGGCAGGGCGCCGGAGACGTTGATCGTGTTGGTGGCCCTTCGCATATAGGCCTTCCAGGCGTCCGATCCGGCCTCGCGGCCGCCGCCGGTCTCCTTCTCGCCGCCGAACGCCCCACCGATCTCCGCGCCCGAGGGGCCGATGTTGACGTTGGCGATGCCGCAGTCCGAACCGCTGGCGGAGATGAACCGCTCGGCCTCGCGCAGGTCGTTGGTGAAGATCGAAGACGACAGTCCCTGGACCACGCCGTTGTTCAGCGTGATCGCCTCGTCCAGCGCCCGGTAGCGCATGACCTAGAGGATCGGCGCGAAGGTTTCGCGGCGGACCACTTCGCTCTGGCCCGACATCCATGGCAGGGCTGAGCCCCCCGGGCGAAGCGGCCGGCGAGCCGGGGCGTCCGGTAACCCCTACCCTCCCATTCGCTGGCGCGCCATGGACGCCCTGATCGACCGCATCGGCGAACTGGAGGGCCGGGAGCCGACGATGTCGTCGGTGATCCTGTCGAGTAAGTTCGACGCTGAGCGGTAGCTAGAAGTCGTAGTTCTCCAGCTGCACCGGGCCGTTCTCGACCAGGCCGCGGATGGCCGAGCGGAACATCGCCACGCGCACTTCCTCGATCGCCGCGCCCATGTGCGGGGTCGCCAGCATGTTCGGATGGCGAAGCAGCGTGTCGTTCTGGGCCGGCTCGATGGCGAAGACGTCGAAGCAGGCCGCGGTCAGATGGCCGCCTTCGAGCCGCTCGAGCAGGGCGACCTCGTCGACGATGCCGCCGCGGCAGGTGTTGATGAACACCGCTCCCTCGCGGATCTTGGCCAAGGTCGCGCGGTCGTACAGGCCGGTGGTCAGACGCGATTTGGCCAGATGCAGGGTCAGGATCTCCGAGCGCCCCAGCAGCTCGTCCAAGTCCACGGCCTTGACGCCGTACTCCTGGTAGAAGTCCGAATAGTCGCGGATGTCGTTGGCCAGGATCTCGCAGCCGAACGGTTGCAGCAGCCGCACCAGCGCCTTGCCGATGTGGCCGCAGCCGTGGATGCCGACCGTCCGGCCCGAGAGCAGTCGGCCCATGATCCAGCGCGGCCGCTCACCCTCGCGCATCGCGAGGTTCAGCGCCGGCACGTGGCGCAGGCCCATGATGGCGGAGGCGACGGTCAACTCGGCCACCGCCAGGGCGTTCACCCCGAAGGTGTAGCCGAACTGGATGCCGCGCCGCTTGAGCGCCTTCAGGTCGACGGTGTCGTAGCCGGCCCCGAACTTGCCGACGATCTTGAGCTTCGGCAGGGCGTCGATCACCCGCTCGGACAGAAGATCGAGGCCGATGATGGCCGCGTCGCAGTCGGCCAGGAAGCCGATCATCTCATCTTCGGTGAGCCCCCGGGGCAGGTCGTTGAGCTTGGCGTCGGGATAGAGAGCCAAGAGCTCGCGCTTGCCCTGCTCTGGCACGCCGCCAGAGACCACCGGCACGCCGAGGCGCTGGATGGAAGGGTTCACAGGGAGGGATCGGTCGTCGGTCACGGCTGGGGCTCTCACAAGGCTGGCGCTAATGCCCATACCGGTCGATCGGCAGGCCCCAATGGGACTTGGCCCGGGCGGCGTCGAGCCAGGGCTGGGAGGAGGGGTGGATGCGGTACATCTGCACGTCCCGCAGATAGCGCTGCATGCGCTGGCCGCGGCTGGCGGCGCGCACCGGCGAGGTGCGGAACAGAAGCTCGATCGCCTCGCAGGCCATCAGCACCGCATAGCGGGCCATGTCCCAGACCTTCATGGTGTCGGCCACCGTGATCGGCGTCCCGTCGCGGACCGCGCGGGCGCACTGGTCCATGCACATCTGCGCGACCTGCAGGGTCAGGGCCTCGGCGCTGTCGGTCAGGGTCAGGGCCCGGCCGAAGGAGATCTGGGTGTCGATGT
>DATCFQ010000700.1:0-4445 GCA_036509495.1 Caulobacteraceae bacterium | reverse complement strand
CGTCCTGCGCTACTACACCCGCGGCGACCTCGACGGCGTGGCCCGCGGCGAAGAGGTGCTGCGCCGCTATCTCGAAGCCGCGATCCTCAGTGTGCGGGCCTATCGCCGCCTGCTGGGCCAGCAGCACTACGACGTCGCCCTTTTCCACCACGGCCTCTATGTGCCCCAGGGGCTGGTCGGCGAGGTCTGCCGCGAGGCGGGGATGCGGGTGGTCAACTGGGTGGTGGCCTATCGCTCGAACAGCTTCATCCTCAGCGAAGGCGACACCTATCACCACACCCTGATGACCGAGCCGGTCTCGGCCTGGCGGGACATGGCCTGGGGCGAACGCCAGAAGGGCGAGATCGCCGCCTATCTGAAGAGCCGCTGGCGCGGCGAGCGCGACTGGATCGGCTTCCACGAGAAGCCCGAGGAGGACGCCGCGGCCCTGGTCGCCTCGCTGGGGCTGGACCTCTCCAAGCCGATCGTCGGCATGCTGTCGAACGTGGTCTGGGACGCCCAGCTGCACTATCCGGCCAACGCCTTCCCCAGCCTGATCGACTGGGCGGTGAGGACCATCGACTATTTCGCCGGCCGCCCGGAGCTGCAGCTCCTGCTGCGCATCCATCCGGCCGAGGTGCGCGGCACATCGCCCTCGCGCCAGCCGCTGCTGGCCGAGATCCGGCGGCGCTTCCCCGAACTGCCCCCCAACGTCTTCATCATCCCGGCCGAGAGCCCGGTCTCGACCTATGCGGCCATGGAGCTCTGCGACAGCGTGCTGATCTACGGCACCAAGACCGGCGTGGAACTGACCGCGGTCGGCATCCCGGTGGTGGTGGCCGGCGAGGCCTGGATCAAGAACAAGGGCCTGACGCTCGATGCATCGACCCCGGACGATTACGTCCGCATCCTGGACAGCCTGCCGCTTCGCCAGAGGCTGGCCCCTGAGGTGATGGAGCAGGCGCAGAAGTACGCCTACCATTTCTTCTTCCGGCGGATGATGCCGCTGCCCTTGCTGGAAAAGGTCAGCTCCAACCTGTTCTTCACCCCCAACATCGACTCGGCCGACGACTTGGCGGAAGGACAAAGCCCGGCGCTGGACATCCTCTGCGAGGCGATCCTCACCGGCCGGCCGTTCATCTATCCGGCCGAGCGGCTCGGGGTGCACGACCTGCCGTGAGCACGCCCGGGGGCAAGCTCACCGTGGCGCTGAACGCCCTGATCAATCCGGCCAACGCCGGGGGCAGCGAATCCTCGGCCCTGTCGATCCTGACCAGCTTCCGCGATGCGGGGCCCGCGGACATCGACATGCTGGTCACCGCCCTGCCGCCCTATGCCAAGCGGATGGCCGAGATCCGCGGCGATGCGGACAAGGTGATCGCCTGGCCGTGGCCGGAATTCACCCCGGTGAGCTGCGAACCGGCCGAGCCCTGGGCGGGCCGCCTGCGCGGGCGCCTCGGCGAGAGCACGCTGGGCCGGCTGTTCGACGACTTTTGCAGGGCCCGCAACGCGCGGGCGTTCCTGCAGCGGATGCCGGATCGGGCCGAAGTCGACGCCCTGCTGGATCGCTACGGCGTGGACGTGGCCCACTTCACCTATCCGGTGACATGGCCGACCCGCCGGCCCTTCATCTTCGAGCCGCACGACATCCAGCAGCACCATTTTCCGGAGTTCTTCTCGGCCGACGTGCTGGCCTGGCGCAAGAAGACCTATGGCGAGGGCATTCGCGGTGCGGCCTTCGTGGTCTGCGGGACATGGTGGACCAAGCAGGACATCATGCGCTGCTATGGCGTCTCCGCCGGCAAGGTGGCGGTGATCCCGCGCAGCTCGGCCATGGGCCGGGCCGAGGTCTCCCCGGAGCGTGAGGCCGCCCTGGCCGCCGAGGCGGGCCTGACCGGGAGCTTCATGGTCTATCCGGCCATGACCTTCCCTCACAAGAACCACCAGCGCCTGTTCGAGGCCATGGCGCGGCTGCGGGACCGCCAGGGGCTGACGCTGCAGCTGGTCTGCACCGGCAGGGCCCATGCGCCTTTCCATCCGGAGCTGCTCGCCGCGGTGGAGCGGCTGGGGCTGGGGGATCAGGTGCGGTTCCTGGGCGTGGTGTCCGACGAGCTGCTCGCCGTCTGCTACCGAAGGGCGCGGTTCGTGGTGTTCCCGTCGCTGCTGGAAGGCCATTCGCAGTCGCTGCTGGAGGCCCTGTGGCACGGCCGGGCCATCGTCGCCGCCAGCCAGTCCTCGATCCCCGAGACCATCGGCGGGGCGGGGCTGCTGTTCGACGGCGAGGATACCCCGGCCATGGCCGCGGCCCTGCAACGGGCCTGGACCGACGACGCCCTGATCAAGGGTCTGGAGGCCAGGGCGCCCATGGCCTCCGATCACTGCCGCTGGGACCGGGCGATCCTGAGCTTGACGGCATGCTACAAGTCCGCCGCCGGGCATGCGCTCGGCCCCGCCGAACAGGCGGCGCTGGACCGGGCGCTCTCGCCCCAGAGGCCGGAAGACTAGGGGAGGCGATGCGGCCCTATCTCGACCCCCGCGACCATGCCTTCGCCAATGGGCCGGTGTTCGCCCGCCCGGCCGACCTCGCCGCCGCCCGCGCCCTGTTCGACCGGCCCGAGGACGGCGAGCGGCTGGTGCAGGTGTTCGAGGCCTTCGCCCGCGGGGCCGAACTCGGCGATGGCGTGCGCCTGGGTTTGCACGCACGGCTGCTGACGCCGGACGGCGGGCGAAGGGTGAAGATCGGGGCCAATGCGGTGATCCGCGGCGTCATCCGCTGCGAGGACGAAGGCCATGTCGAGATCGGCGACGAGGTCTATGTCGGCGACGGGGCCATCGTCAGCGCCTGGACCCGGGTCGAGATCGGCCAGGGAACGCTGCTCGCCCATGGCGTTCAGGTGTTCGACAACGACACCCATCCGATCGACCCCGCCGAGCGGCGGGCGCATTTCCGCTCCATCCTCGAGCTCGGGCCGCCCAACGATTTCATCATCGGCCGCCGGCCGGTCCGCATCGGCAAGGACTGCTGGCTGGGGTTCGGCGCGGCGGTGATGAAGGGGGTGGAGATCGGCGACGAGGCCATCGTCGCCGCCGGCGCGGTGGTCGCCTCTGACGTCCGGCCCCGGAGCATCGTCGCCGGCAACCCCGCGCGCGAGGTCCGCACCCCGGGCGGCCGCCCCGGACGCAGCGGCCTAGCGGCGCTCTTCCGCCGGCGCTGAGATCAGCAGTTCGTTAAGCTCGGCCTGGTGCTCGCGCAGATAGGCCGGGAAGCTGTCGTCGATCTCGGCCCGCTCCCAGCCCTTCTCGAAGCGGCCGTCACGGATATCGGACAGCCGACGGTCGACCGTGTCGAGGTTGCGCCAGTCCAACTTGCGCTCCTGGTGGGCGTAGCTGTTGACCTTGGCCACCAGCCGGGCCGGATCGCACATCGAGGTGAAGTGCCAGCCGGCGTCCTTGATCAGCTGGCTGTCCTTGCTGCGGGCGAGGTCGAAGCGGGCATAGCTGGAACCGAAGCGCTGCAGGCGCGCCGCCTTGAGCACCGCCCCGGTGCGGCGCATCGGCGCGTTGGCGATGGCGGGACGGTAGTTGAGGAAGAAGCGGAACATCGCCATGCGCAGGCCAGCGAGATCCCCCTGGAAGGCCTCCAGCGGCTCTCGCCGCGCGATCTCGTCGACGTCGGTCAGCAGCACCAGATCGTCCGGCGCGGCCAGTCCCGAGAGGGCGGTGATCGCCAGGTCCCGCTGACGGAAATCGCGGCCCCAGGGGCTGTGGAAGGCTTCGGGATGCTCGCCCACCACCAGGTGGCGGATCTTGTCGCCATAGGCGGCGAACTCGTGCTTGTGGCGCTCGAAATGCAGCGGCTTGGGCTGGCCGGTGAAGGTGACCTCCGACTCGACGATGACGAAGAGGTCGACCCAGTCGGCCATCTCGGCCAGATGCATCTTCAAGAGCGGCAGCTCGTCGTTGAAGGGCATCAGGTTGAAGATGCGGCGCGGCCCGCCAGGCGGGCGCAGCTCGAGCGGCGTTTGCCGCAGCACATGGGCGCCGACGCAGTAGTCGAGCGCGGCGCGGACCTCGAGATCCTCGCGCAGCTTCACCGTGAGCCGGCCGAGGCGGCCGATGGCCTCGTCGAGGTCGCCTGTGGCCGCCGCCGCCAGCGCCCGCTGCAGCCGCAGGTCGCGGCCGCCGACATCCGGACCCGCGCCCTTCTCGGGGCGGCCGAGCGCGATCTGGCATTCGGCGAACAGCGCCTTCAGCCGGTCGTCCTGGGCGACGGGCTTCAGCATCCTGCCGCGGCGCAGCACGAACTCCGGGCCGAGCAGCGGCAGGGCGGCGGTGAAGATGGCCACGCCATGCGCATAGTCGTCCGGCCCGGGCTCCGGCAGGCCGGACAGCTGCTCGGCGATCAGCTTGGCGGCGAAGGTCGGCAGCCCCAGCTCCAGATAGACCTCGGCCAGGGTGAGCAGATC
>DATCFQ010000699.1:0-3404 GCA_036509495.1 Caulobacteraceae bacterium | reverse complement strand
AGAAGAACTGGTCGATCAGATAGCCGTGGGCGCCGTGCAGCTCTACGGCGTCGAACCCCAGCCGTTTGGCGTCGCCCGCGGCCTGGCCATAGGCGGCGATGATGTCGGCGATCTCGGCGTCGCTCAGCGGCTCGGCGACCGCCGGCTGGTCGATGCGGCCGATGCCGGAGGGGCTGTCGATCCGGCCCGGCTCCCAGGTCTGGTTCGGGCTTTTCACCGAACCGACGTGCCAGAGCTGGGGCGCCATGACCCCACCGGCCGCATGCACCTCGTCGATCACCCGCTTCCAGCCGGCGAGCGCGTCCTCGCCCCAGAAGCGCGGCACCTGCGGGTCGTTGGCCGAGGCCGCGCGCTCGATCGCCGTGCCTTCCGACACGATCAGGCCGACCTCGGCGCCGCCCCGCCTTGCGTAGTAGTCGGCCACCGCCTGCGTGGGCAGGCCGCCCGGCGAGTGCGAGCGTGTCATGGGGGCCATGACGATGCGGTTCTTCAACTGGAGCGACTTCAGCCGGAACGGCTGGAACAACGCCTCCACAGACACGGGCTGGCTCAATCGACGCTATCGACGAACTCGAAGTCCGGCCGGCCGGGCTGCAACAGCGGTCCGATGGTCTTCCACATCTCGGTGAAATGCGGGGTCTTTGGATGCTCGTCGACCGCCGCCTGATCGCGGTAGAGTTCCATCACCACATAGGTGTTGGGGTCGGAGCGGCTCCTGCACAGCTTGTAGAGCAGGTTACCCGGCTCGACGTCGCTGTTGACGATGTCCGATAGCGGCCGGAAGGCCTTCTCGAACTCGGGGCCCTTGCCCTCGAGCACCTTCAACTTGGCGATCAGTCCGATCATCGACGTCTCCTAAGGATCCCGGCGCATCTAGTGCGCCAGGACCCCCGGGGGCAATCGCGATCTGGGCTCAGCTCCTCAGAGAGGCGCAGGCGCCGTTGAGTTCGGCCTCCAGGCGCGGCTTGACCGAGGCGTCGGCGTGGTTGGCCTGAATCCGGGCGTCCCGCGGCATCTCGTCGGCCTTCTCGACGATGAATTCCTCACCGCCCCTCATCGGCCGATCGCTATGCCGAGGTGGCGCAGGAGATCGCCGCCGTGCTGGCGGGCGAGCCCGACCTTACCGCCCGCATGGCCACGGTGGCCGCCATGCTGGCCCAGAGCTTCGATCGCTTCTTCTGGACTGGCTTCTATATGGTCGATCCTGCGAGACCCGGCGAACTGGTCGTCGGCCCCTACCAGGGAACGCTGGGGCGCCTGCGGATCCGGATGGGCCGGGGCGTCTGCGGTGGGGCGGCCGAGGCGCGCCGAACCGTCGTCGTGCCGGACATCGAGGGCTTCCCCGCCGACATCGCCTGCGACTCCCGCTCCAGGAGCGAGATCGTGGTCCCGGTGATCGGCCCTGGCGGGCGGCTGATCGGCGTGCTCGATGTCGACTCCACCGAGC
Source organism: Caulobacteraceae bacterium (assembly GCA_036509495.1). Classification (GTDB taxonomy): domain Bacteria; phylum Pseudomonadota; class Alphaproteobacteria; order Caulobacterales; family Caulobacteraceae; genus JANWHQ01. The sequence goes on along the minus strand of DATCFQ010000699.1, from coordinate 1,957 downwards.
TTGCGGCTTTCGACGACACCGACGCCGAATGGCTCGGCCGCATCCTGGCGGATGTCTTCGGCGACAACGCTTCTCTAACCTGAAACGGTCACTCTGCCGGCGCGCCACCTGCGGAGCCAAGATGATAGCAGCCGAGGTCCGCCATCCCCGGGCCCTGAGCGAACGCGAGGCCCAGGCCTGGCGCAGCTTCTGCGCGGCCGATCCGGCCTTCGCCAATCCGTTGCTCGGCCCCGACTTCGCGCGCCTGGTCGGCGCCGCGCGCTCGGACGCGCGCGTGGCGGTGCTGAGCCGCGACGGGACCGTCATCGGCTTCCTGCCATTCCATGGCCGATCGGGCGGCTTGGCCCAGCCGATCGGCGCGGCCTTTTCCGATTACCACGCCCTGGTGAGCGCCCCTGGCGAACGGATAGACGGCGCCGAGGCCATGGCGGCGGCCGGCATCGCCGGCCTGCGCCTCACCGGTCTGATCGATCCCCACGGCGCTTTCCCCGAGACCGAGCCCAGCGGGGCCGAAGGCCACCTCATTGCCTTGAACGCCGGCCCTGACGGCTATTACGCCGATCTGCAGGCGGCCAATGCCAAGCGGTTCAAGAACTGGCGGCGCCTGCAGAACAAGCTCGACCGCGAATGGGGCGAGGTCGTCCTGGGGTCGGAGGCCGGATCGGGCGAGACCCTCGACCAGTTGCTGGGCTGGAAGCGCGATCAGTTCCGCCGCACCGGGGCCCACGACGTCTTCCGTCCTGAGTGGACACACCGCCTGTTTCGCCAGATCCTGGACATCGAGGGCGAGGCGCGCGGCGTGCTGGTGACCCTTAGAGCCGGCGGCAGGCTGGTCGCCGGCCACTTCGGCCTGGCGGTCGGCGCCCACGCCCATGCCTGGCTGTCGGTGATCGACCCCGACTGCGCCGCCTGCGGCCCGGGGCAGATCCTGACCCTGAGGCTGGCCGAGATCATGCCGGCGCTGGGCCTCGAGACCTATGACCTCAGCCCGGGATACGCCCACTACAAGGCGCCCTTCGCCACCAGCGCGGTGAGCATCCGTGAAGGCCTAGCCACCGCCGCCGGCCGCGCGGGGGCCTCGGCCCGGTCGCTGAACGCCGCCTGGGCTCTGGCCGGACGCCACGAAGGGGTGGCGCGCCTGCGCCGCCGGCTCGACCAGATCAACGCCGCCGAGGTCTCGACCGGGGGCCGGGTGCGCGGAGTGGTCGAAGCCATCGCCGGCTATGGCCGCCGCAACGCCAGCCGCGAGCCGAGGGCCGAGGCCCAGCAGGATCCGGCCTGATGGCCGCCGCGCCCGACGTTTCCATCGTCATCCCCACCCGAGGCCGACCGGCGTCGTTGGCCAGGGCCATGCGCTCGGTCTTCGCCCAGGCCGACGTGGCGATCGGAATCGAACTGGTGGTGGTCGACAATGACTCCGCCGCCGGCGCACAGCCCACCGTCGAGGCGCTGAAGGCCGAGGCGCGGTTTCCGGTCGTCTATGTCTGCGAGCCCGCCCCCGGCGTGGCCAGCGCGCGCAACAGGGCGCTGGTCGCCTCGCGCGCGCCGCTGATCGCCTTCCTCGACGACGACGAGGAGGCTTCGCCGGGCTGGCTTTGCGCCCTGCTGGCCGTCCACGAGCGCTTCGGGGCCGACGTGGTTTTCGGACCCGTGCGCGGCCACGCGCCCGAGCCGGTGCGCGCCCACCGCTTCTATCTTGAGCGCTTCTTCTCCCGCGAGGGGCCCGCCGAGGCGCAGGTGCTGGAGCACTACTATGGCTGCGGCGACAGCCTGATCCGGCGCGCCGCCCTGCCGCCGCGCGAGGCGCCCTTCTCCCTGGCCCAGAATCTGATCGGCGGCGAAGACGACATCCTGTTCCAGGAGATGCGCGCCATGGGCGCACGCTTCGCCTGGGCCCCGGACGCCTGGGTGATCGAGCATCCGGCGGCGGAGTCATTGTCGACCACCACCAGTTCGA
>DATCFQ010000698.1:0-4125 GCA_036509495.1 Caulobacteraceae bacterium | reverse complement strand
TTCGTCGAGCCGAAGCCCGAGACCAGGTTGGAAAAGGCGCTGGTCTGACCGTGGGTGCCGAAGACGTTCCAGGTCCAGTCATCGACCGGAAGCGAGCCCTTCAGGCCGGCCACGATATTGTAGGTGTAGCTGGTGTCGACCGTGGTGCGCGGCCCGAGGACGTTGTCCATCTGCAGCTGCAGCGCCCAGGGCGAGTTCGGGCCGATGGGTTCGCCGAGGTCGACGCCCGGGATGAAGCCGACTCCGTTGACCCCGCCGTTGCGGGAGTCGAGCAGGGTTTCGAGTTCCGCCGGCACGGGGTGGGCCGCGTCATGCGGGATCGAGGCGCCCCAGAACTGCACGGCCGGCGAGGCCAGCACCGAAGTGGTCACCCGGGTCTGGGTGAAGCTGCCTTCGCTGTAGGCCTGGATGCCATCGGTGATCTGGTAGTGGGCCGACTCGAATACCGACCAGCGGGTCAGAGGCAGCGACAGCGGCGCGCTCAGGTTGTTGGCGCCCAGGTTCCCATTGCTGGTCTGGATCTTGTAGGCCGGCTGTAGCGGGCCAGTGTAGCCTGGCGCACCGACGCCGTTGGCGCCCAGGCCCGTATAGAACAGGCTCTGGTCAGGATTGACATTGACGTTGGTGCCCGATGCCGGGAACACGCCCGGCCCGAACACGGCCGTGAGCGCCGCCGGGCTCGGGGCGTTCAGGACGAAGTCGTCGCCCACGAAGGAGGCGTTGCTGCCCCAGTCATAGCCGGCGTAGGGCAGGAAGGGGTAGGAGCCGCCCGCGTTGGTGCCCGGATCGTTGAATCCGGCGACGTAGAAATTCCGGTCCCGCTGCAGCACGATCGAGCGCTGGAAGTAATCGAGGCCGACGGAGACGTTGCCCTTGTCGTCGGCGAAGTTGCTGCCGAACACAACGCTGACATGGGGCTCGCGGTCGTCCCCGTGCCCGGTGATGCCGTACTGAGCGTCGAGCTCCAGCCCCTGGAAGTTCTGCTTGAGCTTGAAGTTCACCACGCCCGCCACGGCGTCGGCGCCATAGACGGCCGAGGCGCCGCCGGTGACCACCTCGACGGTGTCGATCATCGAGGATGGGATGGAGTTGATGTCGACGAAGCCCAAGGCGTTGGCCGGCTGGAACCTCATGCCGTCGACGAGCACCAGCGTCCGGTTGGGGCCGAGGCCGCGCAGGTTCAGGGCCGAGGTGCCGGGGGTCGACACCGCCGACGGTTGCACCTGCTGCGCCTGGGCGATCTGGTTGTTCAGGCCGGCCTGGAACTGCGGAGCCTGTTGAGGGTGTCCTCGACTTCCGGCTGGCTGGTGTTCTGGAAGGCCTGGGAGGTGACGGTGACGATCGGGCTGTCGGCGGTGAAGTCGCGGCGGGCGATGCGAGAGCCGGTGACCACCACCTCTCCCACGGGCTGACTCGGCCCTGCCGCGGGGGCATCTTGCGCGCGCGCGGCGCCTGCAAAGCCGGCGATGGTCAGGCCGGCCAGCATTGCGGTCGAGCCGACGAGGGCCGTGCGCGTGACGCGGCGGCCAAGCGAAACTGCTGTCATTGTCCCAATCCTCCCCAGGGTGACTGAGGCGGTGCTGCCGCCCTCGTCTTGGACTTGTGTCGACTGCCGCTCGCCCGAAGGCTGCCCGATCGAGCGCCTTCAACAGCCTGTGCAGGGGGAGGCCCGCGCCGCCGCGGCCACAGCTCCAGGCGCAAGGAGCTCCAGCCTTTGCCGAAAGTCGAAAGTCCCCTGCGGTTGGCGGCACTGCTAGCAGCCACGCTTATGTAAGGAAGACTGACTCAAGCGCCCGTATGTGTCAAATCCGTAAAGATTGGTAACAATAGAGATGAACCAGTTCATCGATGGGCCAGGCGGTGCATAGCTCAAGGTGGAACATCATCAACGCCGCCGCGGCTTCGCCGGTGAAGGATTCATTCACCTAGGTTATGAAGCGCCGCCCGCCCTGCCGCCGGATCCAGTCCTGGCCGCTGGGCTGGAAGGGACCCTGCCTCGCGTCCAAGGGCTCCAGGGCAACCTAGGGCGGCCGCGAGAGCCGCGGTTCTCGGCGACGCCGCGGATCTGGGGCTGGCTGCGTCGCGTGCGCTCGCGTCCGCCTTCGTCGCCGCCGTTTCCGAACCCCGCGCTCGCCGTCGCCCCCGGCTCGCAAAATTGTGTCCAGAAGGTGTTGTCACCGTAAAGGGCCCTGATAAGGTTCCCTGACAAACACCGGGGGAGGGAACCGATGACGACGTTCATTCGGCGGCGTGGAGGGTCGCGTCGCGTCCCGGCGTTTCTGGCGCTTTGCGCGCTCACGAGCCTCGCGGCTCTGGCGACAGCCGGCCAGGCGCGCGCCCAGGCGCAGCAGCCTTCCGCGCCGGCGACCAAGCCCGCGGCTGCGGCCAAGCCAGCGACCAACACCGTGTCGGAGGTGGTCGTCACCGCCGAGTACCGCTCCGAAAACGTCCAGAAGACGCCCATCTCGATCACCGCCATCAACGGCCAGACGCTCGAGCAGCGCGGGATCACCAACATCGTCGATCTCGCCGCCTCGGTGCCGAACGTCACCATGCGGATGGGCGGCTCAGGCTCGGGCCTGTCGAACCAGACCTTCATCCGCGGCATCGGCCAGAGCGACTTCCTGTTCGCCTATTCGCCGCGGATCGCCTTCTACGTGGACGGGGTCTATTTCGCGACCGTCTACGGCTCGACCTTCGACCTGCTCGACGTCGACCACATCGATGTGGAGCGGGGTCCGCAGGGTGTGCTCTCGGGCCGCAACGCCGCCGGCGGGGCCATCAACATCGTGTCCAAGAAGCCCACCGGCGATGGGGCGGGCTACATCGAGGCGACCGGCGGCTCGCTGAGCCGCTTCGACATCAAGGGCGCGGTCGATGAGACGATCGTTCCGGACAAGCTGTTCGTGCGCCTGTCGGGCATGCACGAGCAACACGACGGCTGGGTGAAGCTGGAGAACTTCGCCTGCGTCCATCCCGACCTCGCCGGCAAGCTGCCGAACAAAGGTTCCGACACGTCGGACGGCTGCCAGGAGGGTACGCTCGGCGCGGTGGACGACTGGGCCGTTCGCGCCCAGTTGCGCTGGACGCCCAACGAGCACATCGAAGACAACCTCTCGCTCGACTACACCAACTCGCACGATACGGCCTCGCCGGACGTGCTGACCGCGCAGCCGCAGTACGACACCTACGACCCGCACGCCGCGACGGCCCTGGTCCCGACCTCGCCGGGGTCGATGACCACCCCGAACGGTCTGGGAACCTGGTTCGGCAACATCGGCGGACCGGACTATGGGCTGGCGCTCAGCGGGAACTGCCTGACCGGCATTACGTCCTTCCCCACCAACTTCGCGCCGCGCAGCTATTGCACGCCGACGGCGGCGCTGGCGGCGGCGCTTTATCCCGCGAATCCGTACGTCAGCTACGCCAGCTTCGGTAATCCGGGCTTGGCCGGGTCCAATCGCGTCGGCGAAAACTGGCCGCCGGGCGACCCGAACTACATCGACCAGCACTCCGGCTTCCAGGATCCGAATGTCTACAATCTGAAGCAGTGGGGCTTATCCAACACCTTGGATGTCGACCTGCTCCCCGGCGTCCACTTCAAGTCGATCACCGCCGGGCGCGGCTATTCCGGCGTGTTCGGCTCCAGCCAGTCGGCCATCGCCGTGCCGATCCAGGAGGCCTTCCAGGGCGTTTCGCACCACCAGTTCAGCGAAGAGGTGGTGTTCACCGGCAAGCTGTTCGGCGAGCGGCTGGACTGGACCGCCGGCGGCTTCTTCCTGAACACGGGCGATCACAACACCGGGCGGGTGGACTTCGAAGGCTTCGCCGTCGCCGGCGGGCCGGACGTCCAGGACTTCTACATCGACGACCCGGCGACGTTGCGAAACCGGTCGGGCTTCGTCGACGGCAAGCTGAGGATCACGGACCAACTGAGCATTGAGGGGGGCGTCCGCTACTCCAGCGAAACCAAGAGCTACGCCTTCACGCGCCACTACGTCTTTTACCAGGGCTTCCCGGACCCGACGGTGCTCAACGTCACCGATGCCGGCACCACCGACTCGGAGAGCAAGTGGACCCCGCGGGCGGTGATCGACTACCAGTTCACCCCGGACATCCTGGCCT
>DATCFQ010000697.1:0-3813 GCA_036509495.1 Caulobacteraceae bacterium | reverse complement strand
CGACCGGGGGTTCGCCTATCTGCGGCTGGAGGGTCACGACGAGCCGGCGCTCGACGCCCTCGCCGACGGCCTCGTCGAAGCCGGCCACCCGCTGGTCTGGATCGACCTCGCCAACCGCGAGGACATCGGCCAGGAGTTCTTCCGCTGGGAGGCGGCGACCGCCATCGCCGGGGCGGTGATGCAGCTCGATCCCTTCGACCAGCCGGACGTGGAAGCCAGCAAGATCAAGACCCGCGCCCTCACCGATCAGTATGAAAAGACCGGCGCCCTGGAGCCCGAGACGGCCGTGGTCAGCGGCGTCGGCGTCGCCCTCTATGCCGATCCGCGCAACGCCGCAGAGCTCGAAGGGGCCGTGGCCGCTCGCACGGTGGAGGCCTTCATCGAGGCGCACCTGCGCCGCGCCGGGGCCGGCGACTACGTCGGCATCCTGGCCTACATCGATCGCAGCCATGCCCACATCGGAGCGCTGCAGAAGATTCGCGCCCATATCCGCGACCGCAAGCGCCTGGCCACGGTGCTGGAGTTCGGGCCGCGGTTCCTGCACTCCACCGGCCAGGCCTACAAGGGCGGGCCGAACTCGGGCGTCTTCCTGGAGCTCACCGCCGATCCGGGCCAGGACATCCCGGTGCCCGGCCGCCGCTACGGCTTCAAGGTGGTCCAGGCGGCCCAGGCGCGCGGCGACATGGACGTGCTGGTCGAGCGCGGCCGCCGCGTGGTGCGGCTCGATCTCGGACAGGACGTCGAGGGCGGGCTGAAGTGGCTGGCCCAGGTGGTCGAACGCGCGCTGGGGTGACAAGACGATGCAACTCGGAATCATCGGCCTCGGCCGCATGGGCGGCAACATCGCCCGCCGCCTGATGAAGGACGGCCACACCACGGTGGTCTATGACCGCGACGCCAAGGCGATCGATGGCCTCGCGGCCGACGGCGCGACAGGGGCAAAGGATCTCAAGGACCTGGTCCAGAAACTTAAGACGCCGCGCGCGGTCTGGGTGATGCTGCCGGCCGGCCAGCCGACCGAAGAGACGGTGATGGCGCTGGGCGAAGTGCTGGAAGCCGACGACACCATCATCGACGGCGGAAACAGCTTCTACAAGGACGACGTGCGCCGGGCCAAGGCGCTGAAGGCCAAGGGCCTGACCTATCTCGATGTCGGCACCTCCGGCGGCGTCTGGGGCTTGGAGCGCGGCTATTGCATGATGATCGGCGGCGACACTGAGGCTTTCGAGCGGGTCGAGCCGATCCTCAAGTCCCTGGCCCCGGGCCTTGGGACCATCCCGCGCACCAAGCGGGCCGAGGGCTCCGATCCCAGAGCCGAGTTCGGCTACATCCATGCCGGGCCGGTGGGGTCTGGCCACTTCGTCAAGATGGTCCACAACGGCATCGAATACGGCCTGATGCAAGCCTACGCCGAGGGCTTCGACATCCTGAAGAACAAGGATTCCAAGGACCTGGCCGAAGACCAGCGCTACGACCTGAACCTCGCCGACATCGCCGAGGTCTGGCGGCGCGGCAGCGTGGTGTCGTCCTGGCTGCTGGACCTGACCGCCGCGGCCCTGGCCGGCGACGGCAAGCTGGAGAAATTCTCGGGCGCGGTGGCCGACAGCGGCGAGGGCCGCTGGACCCTGGAGGCGGCCATCGAGGAGGCGGTCCCGGCGGAGGTCTTGTCCTCGGCCCTGTTCGCCCGCTTCCGCTCGCGCGAGGAGCACACCTTCGGCGAGAAGCTGCTTTCCGCCATGCGCTTCGGCTTCGGCGGCCACGTCGAGATCGGCTCCAAAGGCTGATGGCCGAGACCCCCGGCGAGGCGGCGCCCATCGCCCTGGTGATCTCCGACGTCGACGGCACCCTGGTCACCACCGACAAGCAACTGACCCCGGCGGCCAAGGACGCGGTCCGTCGGCTGGACGCGGCGGGCATCGGCTTCACCCTGATCTCCAGCCGCCCCCCGCGCGGCATGGCCGCTGTCGCCGAGGCGCTGCAGGTCCGCCTGCCCATGGCCGCCTTCAACGGCGGGACCCTGTTCGCCCCCGACCAGAGCCTGATCGAGGCCCATCACCTCCAAGCCGGCGCGGCCCGCGAGGCCCTTGGCCTTCTCGAGGCTGGGGGCGTCGGAGTCTGGGTCGACGCCGACGGGGCCTGGCGGCTGGAGCATCCGGACGGCGCCCACGTGGATCACGAACGCCATACCATCGGCTTCGCACCGACCGTGGTCTCCAGCTTCGAGGAGGTGATGGGCCGCATCGACAAGATCGTCGGGGTCTCCGACGACCACGCCCTGCTGGCCGCCCTGACGGCCAAGGTGGCCGCGCGGCTGAAGGGCCGGGCCGAGGTCATGCAGTCGCAGACCTACTATCTCGATGTCACCCATCCCCTGGCCAACAAGGGCGACGGGGTGCGGGCGCTCTGCCGGCGGATCGGCGTGGACCTCGCCAACGTCGCGGTGCTCGGCGACATGTTCAACGACGTGGCCATGTTCGAGGTCGCCGGCTTTTCGGTGGCCATGGGCCAATCGCCGGACCCGGTGAAGGCCGCGGCCAGGGCGGTTTCGCCCGCCAGCAACGACGCCGACGGCTTCGCCCGCGCCGTCGAAGAGATCATCCTGCCGCGGGCGGGGAGGGTCCCGGCATGAGCGGGCCAACCGTCCTGGTGGTCATGGGGGTCTCGGGCTCGGGCAAGACCACCATCGCCCGGCCGGTCGCCGAGCGCCTGGGCTGGACCTTCCAGGAAGGCGACGACCTGCACCCGGCCGCCAATATCGCCAAGATGGCTAGCGGCCATCCGCTGACCGACGCCGACCGGGCGCCCTGGCTGGCCGCCATCGGGGCCTGGATCGACCGCCAGATCGCCGCCGGCGCCTCGGGCGTGATCGCCTGCTCGGTGCTGAAGCGCGCCTACCGCGACCAGCTGAGAGCCGGCCGCCCCGAGGTGCGCCTAGTCTATCTGAAGGGCGACGAGACGACGATCTGCACCCGCGTCGAACGCCGCAAGGGCCACTTCATGCCGCCTTCGCTGCTGGGCAGCCAGTTCGCCGCCCTGGAACCCCCGACCCCGGACGAACACCCGATCGTGGTCGACATCCGCCAGCCGGTAGAGGCGCAGGTCGATGAAATCTGCCGGGCGGCAATCTAACCCCGTTCATCCCCGCGAAAGCGGGGACCCAGGCTTTTTCAACCACGAACCTCACGAACGACACGAACGCGCCAGGCGACTCGCCGTTCGTGAGGTTGGTGAGGTTCGTGGTTCCTCTTCGAATCCCGCGCGGTCGAGGCAAAAAACACCTGGATCCCCGCTTGCGCGGGGACGAGCGGAATAAGAAAGACTCGGCTCCTAGATCGCCGCCGCCACGATGATGTCGGACAGGCGCTGGAAGCGTTCGATGTTCGGGGCGCTGTCCATCACCCCTGAGCTCAGGAAGGCGAAGGTGATCTCCCGCACCGGGTCGACCCAGAACAGCGAGGTGCCGGCGCCGTAGTTTCCGAAGGTCTCCGGCGAGGTCAGGGTCCCGTAGAGCGCGTGGTGGACGCCGTCGCCGCGCAGGGCGAAGCCCAGGCCCATATAGGCCGGGAACGGCTTCCAGCCGGCGCGGTTGGCGACCGCCTTGTAGAGCTCGTTGGGCTTGTCGCCGGTCCAGTTGCGGGTGGCCAGCTCGATGATCGCCGGCGACAGGATGCGCGCGCCGTCGAGCTCGCCGCCCAGCCGCAGCATCTCGGCGAAGCGCCAGAGGTCGGGGGTGGTGCAGACCGCGCCGACCCAGGGCATTTCGGCGTCCGGGTCCTCGAAGGCCCCATTCTGGCCGGCCACCTTCGAACTCTT
>DATCFQ010000696.1:0-2330 GCA_036509495.1 Caulobacteraceae bacterium | reverse complement strand
GGCGTCCTCCATCATGCGCGCTCGCCCGCCATGGCCACGGCGGCGCGGCGGATGGCCCTGATGATCCGCGGATAGGTCCCGCAGCGGCAGATGTGCCCGTTCATGGCCGTCCGGATCTGCTGTTCGGAAGGATCGGGGATCTTGGCCAGCAGCTCGGCCGCCTTGATCACCATGCCGTTGTAGCAATAGCCGCACTGGGCGGCCTGCTCGGCGATCATGGCCTCTTGCACCGGATGCAGCCCGGCGCCGCGTGCGCCGCGGCGCCCGGCATGCCAGGCCGCCAGGCCTTCCAGCGTGGTGATCTCCTTGCCCTCGACGGCGATGGCCGGGGTCACGCACGAGCGGATCTCGACCCCGTCGGCCAGCACCGAGCAGGAGCCGCACTGGGCCAGGCCGCAGCCGAACCGCGGGCCCTTAAGGCCGAGCTGGCCGGCCAGCACATAGAGCAGGGGTTCGTCATCGGCCGCCAGGGCCGTATGCGGGCGGCCGTCCACCCTGAGCGTGAGCGTTCTCATCGTGTCTCCCCGAGGCCCCGACAGTGCAGCATCGCCGTCCGCAGGACAACGGCTTGGCCGAAGCCGTAGGCGCGGCGGGTCCTGGCGGCTAGAGTGCGGTCAAACCGGGGAGGGGACGATGGGGCGATCTCTGACGATGCTGCTCGCGGCGATGCTGCTGCTGGCCGGAGCGCCGCTGCGCGCCTCGGCCGCCTCGTCGCCGCCCGCCTGCGACAGGGCCTGTCTCTCGGGCCTGCTGGACGCCTATCTCGTCGCCCTGAAGGCGCACGATCCTTCGCGCCTGCCGCTGGCGGATGGCGTCAAGTTCACCGAGAACGGCGTGCCCCTGGCTGTGGGCGACGGGCTCTGGAACACCCTCGATCAGATCGGCGACTACAAGCTGCCGTTCATCGATCCCGAAGACGGCCAGGCGGGCCTCTACGGCGTGGTCTTCGAGGACGGCAAGCCGGCGCAGCTGATGGTCCGGCTCGAGGTCGAGGCCGGCAAGATCAGCCAGATCGAGACCATCGTGCTCCGGCCCCAGGAGAACAACGGCTTCGGCCAGCCCCTGGCAATGAAGCCGCGCGCGGCCTTCTACGCGGACGTCCCGCCGGATCAGCGGCTGACCAAGATCCAGCTCTCGGCCATGGCCAACGCCTATTTCGACACCCTGCAGCAGAACAACGGCACGGTGTTCGCGCCCTTCGCCGCCGACTGCGACCGCATCGAAAGCGGGGTCGAGACCACCAACAACCAGGCCCCACCCAAGGTCGGACGCCCCGATCCGACCGGCATCAAGAAGCTGGGCTGCGAGGCCCAGTTCAAGACCGGCTTCTTCCGCTTCGTCACCCACATCCGCGACCGCAGATTCCTTATCGCCGACCGCCAGAAAGGGCTGATCTATGCCGCCGCCTTCTTCGACCACCAGGGCGATCTGAGGAAAGAGACGTTGACCGACGGCCGGGTGGCCGACACCCAGTACGACACGCCCTGGACATGGCAGATCGGCGAACTGTTCAAGGTGAAGGACGGCAAGATCCACGAGGTCGAGGCCCTGGTCATGCACGCGCCCTACGGCTTGCAAGACGTCTGGTCCGACCATCCGCAATGGCGGCCGGCGCATTGAGGGCGCTACCCTCACCGCTCACCCCGGCGAAGGTGTTTCGCCGGGGTGAGCGGGGCATAGAGGGGGAGAAGAACATGAAGCGTCTGATCGGACTTTGCGCCCTGCTGCTCGGCCTGGGTCTGGCGTCCACCGCCGGGGCCGCCCCCGCCTGCGCCCCCGACGGCAAGGTCGCCTATGTCTGCGGGCTGATGAACGTCGAGGACATGGACCTGGCGCCGGGCGGGCGCTGGATCATCGGCTCGGGAATGACCAGCCCCACCGTCCCGGTCGGCCATCTCTACGCCATCGACGCCCGCACGCGGCGCTTCCACGAGATCACCCCCGACGTCTCCGACCCGGCCGAGGCCGCCTACCGCGACTGCCCGGGGCCGCTCGACCTCGCCAAATTCGCGCCGCACGGCCTCTATGTGGCGAACGACCGGGTGCTGCTGGTCAACCACGGCGGCCGGCAGTCGATCGAGGTGTTCCGCCTCCGCATGGGCGCCGGCGGCCCGGCGCTGAAGTGGGTCGGCTGCGCGGTGCTGCCCGACAACGGCTCGGGCAATGGCGTCGCGCCCCTGCCGGGCGGCGGCTTCGTCGCATCGAAATTCCAGGACGCCGGCGACGAGGGCGCCTTCGGCAAGATGTCGGCCCTGAAGCCGACCGGCGCGGTCTATGCCTTCACGCCCGGCAAGGGCTGGCGCCAGCTGGCCCACAGCGACATGTCCGGC
>DATCFQ010000695.1:0-4700 GCA_036509495.1 Caulobacteraceae bacterium | reverse complement strand
CCGCCAGCATGTGGCCATGGTCCCGGTAGGCGGTGATGGACTGGTCGTTGGGGCCGACATTGGCCTGCATCCCCACCACCACGGCCTCCTGGCCGATATAAAGATGGCAGAAGCCGCCGATCAGGCCCATGCCGTAGAGCTGGCCCGCGCGCTCCTCGAAGCGCCTGATCAGCAGCATCTGCCGGTAGAACTTCAGCATCTGCGCCTTGTCGACGGCGCCTGCGGCGCCGTTGGACTTGCGGGTCTTGGCGTCCTCGGACTTGGCGTCCTTGGTGCGCGTCTGCGCCATAAGCGTCTCCTCAGCCGCGGCGACCCGCGGTCCGATCCCTGGGGGCCCGGCGCGGCCTCAGCCGGCGCGCACGGACGTGGAGCGGATCACATAATCCCGAGGATCGGACAAGCCTAGCAGAGAACGCGCACGCTCCTCCAAGAGGTCCTTGGAGAGGGAATCGTCGCGCAACAAACGGGCGCGGACCTCCAGGTCCGCACGCTCCGACTGCAGCTTCTTCAGCTCGGCGGTGCGCGCAGCCAGGATCTCGTCGCGGTTGGCCCAGGCCAGCACGCCCCGCTCGCCGGTCAGCGCCTGGAAGCCGAAATAGAAGATCAGCGCTGCCAGGACGGCGATCGGGATGTAGGGGCGGAAGAAGTTGAACACGTCCGGCTCCGGCAGGGGGCGACTCGGCCACTATGAATCGTGGGGGTTAACGGAGGTTAGAGAGTGAGGCCGGCAAGCGGGGGCCTTACAAGAAGCGGGCGACCGAATAACATTCGGCGCATGAGCGCTCTTGTTTCTTGCATCAATACGGCTGGCCTTCACCGCGTGGTGCTGGAAAGCAGCCCAGAAGGCGTTTACGCGTTCGCTTTCGAACACGGTGACTCCGCATTTCCCGAGTGGGACTACCTGCAAGATACCCCGAACCGCCAAGGAGTTTTGCTTTGAGAGGTGGGGCGTCCCGCTCGATTCCTGGGCGCCGACGGACGAGCATCCAAATTCAAACTGAGATCTGCAAAGCCAAGCCTCACCTTGACCTCCCGTGCGCGCTTCGCTACCTCCGCGCCCCATGATCGCCTGCTCGCCCTGCCGCCAGAGCTATTACCGCTCGCACACTTAGCGAGCGGGCGACCTTGCACGTCGACCGCAACCGGTCGGCGGCTCTCCCCACAAGATGGATCGGTCCCCGGCCACAGCCAGGAGACTTCCCCATGCCCCTCGACATCGTTTCGGCCCCCGAACGGAGCGTGCTAAACGCCGCGCCTCCCAGTCTCGAGACCGCCATGTCCGCCCCCGCTCTCCGCTCCGACTTCCTGCGCGTGCTGACCGAGCGCGGCTACATCCACCAGTGCACCGACCTGGAGGCCCTGGATTCGGCCGCCGCCGCCGGTCCGATCACCGCCTACATCGGCTTCGACGCCACCGCCGACAGCCTGCACGTGGGCAACCTGGTCTCGATCATGCTGCTGCGCCGGCTGCAGCAGGCCGGCCACAAGCCGATCGTGGTCATGGGCGGCGGCACCACCAAGGTGGGCGACCCGTCCGGCAAGGACGAATCGCGCAAGCTGCTGACGTCCGCGGACATCGCGGCCAACATGGCCAGCATCAAGCGGGCGTTCACCCGCTTCCTGAGCTTCGGCGACGGCGGCCAGGACGCCATCATGGTCGACAACGCCGAGTGGCTGGAGCGGCTGGGCTACATCGACTTCCTGCGCGAGTACGGCCCGCACTTCACCATCAACCGCATGCTGAGCTTCGACAGCGTGAAGCTGAGGCTCGAACGGGAGCAGCCGCTCACCTTCCTCGAGTTCAACTACATGCTGATGCAGGCGGTCGACTTCCTGGAACTGCAACGCCGCCATGGCTGCACCCTGCAGATGGGCGGCTCGGACCAATGGGGCAATATCGTCAACGGGGTCGAGCTGATCCGCCGGATGGACGCCAAGCCGGTGTTCGGCCTGACCACGCCGCTGATCACCACGGCGGCGGGCGCCAAGATGGGCAAGACGGCGGCGGGTGCGGTCTGGCTGAACGCCGACCGCTTGTCGCCGTACGACTACTGGCAGTTCTGGCGCAACACCGAGGACGCCGACGTCGGCCGCTTCCTGAAGCTGTTCACCGATCTGCCGCTGGACGAGATCGCCAAGCTGGAAAACCTGCCGGGGGCTGAGATCAACGAGGCCAAGAAAGTCCTCGCCGACGCCTGCACCGGCCTGTTGCACGGGACCGAGGCCGCTGGCGCCGCACGGGCCGCCGCCGAGGCGGCGTTCGAGCAGGGTCGGCTATCGGGGGACCTGCCGACCTTCGAGGCGCCCTGGTCCGAACTCGAAGCGGGGATCGTGCTGGCCACCCTGGCCACGGACGCCGGCCTCGCCGCCTCGCGCTCGGAAGCGCGACGGCTGGCCCAGGGCGGCGGCCTCAGGCTGAACGACGAGGCGATCCTGGACGGGGCGCGGCTGGTGACCCTGGCCGACATCAAGGACGGCGCGATCAAGCTCGCCGCCGGCAAGAAGAAGATCGTGCTGATCAAGCCGATGTAACCACCCTCGGTTCGGCAGGGCGATTGGCCCCGTCGGCCGCCATTGGGGTCAGCGTTGTGCGATGAGCTGGCTGAGAGCGGCGCGCAGCGTGGCCTTGTCGTCTTTGTGTAGGACGCCCAGCGATCTGATGATCAGCCGCTGCTCGAGAGTGGCGATGACCGGCTTGACCGCCGACGGCTTGAGCAGTCCGGCAGCTTGCCAATTGCGCAACCACACCTCCCCCAGCGCTGGCGTGGGACGGAGCTGGCTAGTGATGGCCATCAGCATCACATCTGGCCGTTCGACGTTGTAGGCGCGGCTGGAGACGACGACGGCGGGACGCTGCTTGGAGGCGTCCTGACTGGTGAATGGGAACGGGACGAGAACGACGTCGCCGACCTCAAAGGGCATCGTAAACGTCGTCTTCGGGATTGTCCCAGACGGTGGCGAACGCGGGCGCGCTGGCAGCCGCAGCGGCGCGCAGGATCGCCCGATCCTGATCCCGCTGACGGATGAAGTCCACGAAGTCCTCGACTTCGGCGAGACGATCCACCGGCAGTCCGTTGAGCTTTTCGATCAGGGCCTGATTGGGCGGCATGGAAGTCTCGTCCGAGAGGATCTCGGCCATTCTACACGAAACGCGGCCATCCATCATCCCGCCGGGTCGGCGTGGGCGACCTGCGAGTGGCCTTCGAAGATCCGGCGCAGGATGCCCGGCGCGGCCAGGGACAGCGGATTGACGGTGATCTTCGGCGAGGCGAAGGCGCCCCTGGCTGAATAGGTCAGGCCGAACATCCCCTCGCCCTTGTGCGAAACCAGCAGCTGGCCCACCACCGGCACCGCGCCCACCGCCGAATTCAGGATGTAGGACGGGGCGATCCCGCCTGAGAGGTCGACGGTGCGGTTGTCGATGTCGATCACGCCCTGGGTGGTGATGCCCATGGCCGGACCGGTGGCGCGGGCGCGGCCGATGGTCAGCTTGGCGCCGCGCACGCTCACCGGCGCGACCACCTTGGTGAATTCGATGCCGGCCCCGTTCAGGGTATCGGCCATGCCGTGCAACGAACCGATGGTCAGGATGCGGGCCAGGGCCGGGGCCTTCACCAGCCGGACCTTGCTCATGTCGACCCGAAGGTCGGCGCCGCCTTCGACCAGGCGTCCGGTCACCACCGCCTTGCCACCCTGGAAGGAATGCCGGCCGAACATCACGAAGGCGGCCTCGCCCACGTCGGACACCTGGCCGTTGACAGCCATGCCGCCGGCGTCGGGGTAGAGCTGCAGGGAAACCAGCTCGGCGCCGTCCTCCCGCCCCACCGAGACGTCCAGCCGCCGCTGGTCGGCAGGGCTGACCTGGCCCTCGATCCTGACGTTGTGGATCATGCCGGTGTCGCTGACCCGCACCTGGGCAAGTTGGGCGTCGACGTGGAATCCCTTGTCCGCCGCGCCGCTATGGCCGCCGCCGGCGGTGGCCGCAGCACCTCGCTCGGGCTGTTGCAGCAGCCGGCGCGCGTCGAAGTAGCGGGCCCGGCTGGCGAGCCGCACGCCGGAATCGTCGAACCCGAGATCGATGGATCCGTCGAAAGCCCCCTCGAGGCGGAAGTCGCTGGCGTGCAGCACGCCGCCCGCGCCCGACTTCCACGCGCCCGAGGCGCTGAGCGCGAAGCCGGGACCCGAGCCCTTGACGTCCGAGGCCTCCACACCGCCGTCCTTGCGCACGAAATCGGCGTCGATCTGCATCGGCCGGCCAGCCGGCTTCTTCCAGGCGACGAACGGCGCGCTGAGCGCCGCGCGCTGCAGATCGATCTGGACATGGCCGCCGCGCAGGCCATCGCCGGCGAGATCGACCACCGCGTTGAGACCGGTGGGGCCGCTGATCATGCCCTGGGGCCCGAGCCCAAGGTCGGCCAGGGTCTTGCCGTCCAGAGCCCCGTTGATGGTCATCCGCCGCCGGCCCTTGGCGGCCGGCGAGGCGCTAAAGCGGAAGGCGCCGCCGGCGATCAGGGCGGAGCCGGAAAAGCCGCCGCCCGCGCTGGTCATGCTGACGTCGACCGGCAGCGGCGCCTTGGGCTCCAGCCCGGCGGGCATCCCCAGGGCGTGCAGGTCCGCGGCGGTCAGGGTGGAACGCCAGTGATACTGGGTTCGCGCGCCGGCGGCCTGGGACCAGCTCACCTGGCCGATCCAGTCGCCGA
>DATCFQ010000694.1:0-12425 GCA_036509495.1 Caulobacteraceae bacterium | reverse complement strand
GTTGCTCATGTCATCCTCTGCACGGCTTGTTTCGCGGAAGGAGTCAGCGGAGCTTCGACGCGCACGGCGATGTGGTGGTTGCGGCGGCCCATGCGGCCACGAGTAAGGGGAATGGCGCCGGCCCGCAGCTCGACGAGGCTTTCGGACGTGGCGTTCAACAGGATGGTGTCGCCGACCTTCAGGTCGAGCACCTTGCTCAGCGGGACCTGCTGCTCATCGAGCACGGCGCGGACCTCCATCTGGGTGGTCCACAGCTCGGTGGCCAGGTGGGTTTCCCAGATGTTGTCGCGGCCGAACTTCTCGCCCATGAACTGCTGGAGCAGGATCTTCCGGATCGGCTCGATGGTGGCGTAGGGCAGCAGCAGCTCGATGCGCCCGCCGCGGTCTTCCATGTCGATGCGCAGCTTCACCAGGATGGCGGCGTTGGCCGGCCGGGCGATGGCGGCGAAGCGCGGATTGGTCTCCAGCCGGTCGAGGTTGAAGGTGACGCTGGTCAGGGGCTCGAAGGCGGCCTTGGCGTCGTGCAGCACCACCTCGATCATCCGCTGCACCAGGGCGCGCTCGATGGTGGTGTAGGGCCGGCCCTCGATGCGCATGGCGGCGGTGCCGCGTCGGCCGCCCAGCAGCACGTCGACGATCGAATAGATCAGGTTCGAATCGACCGTCAGCAGGCCGTAGTTGTCGAGTTCCTCGGCCCGGAACACCGCCAGGATCGCGGGCAGCGGGATGGAGTTCAGATAGTCGCCGAAACGGATCGAGGAGATGTTGTCCAGGCTCACTTCGACGTTGTCGGAGGTGAAGTTGCGCAAGCTGGTGGTCATCAGCCGCACCAGGCGGTCGAAGACGATCTCCAGCATCGGCAGGCGCTCGTAGGAGACCAGGGCCGAATTGATGATCGCCCGGATGCCGGTGCGTTCCTGGGTGTCGTCCTGGGCGAGATCGAAGCCCAGCAGGTTGTCGATCTCGGTCTGGTCGAGGATGCGCTCGTTGGATCCGCCGCTGGCGTCGGCGCCGATCCGGTCCTCTATGCCTTCGCCGCCGGAGCCGTCGTCATCGTCGATTTCGTCAGCCACGGGGGCGCCCTCCGGCTGAAGCGCCCGGCCTGTGGATGTGTGCTGGTCCGAACTCGCGCATGACTGGGGATCAGCCTGGGGCTCCTGGCCCTAGGTGATCAGCATCTCCTCGATGAGCACCGAATTGATCTTGGCCGGGGCGATGACGAGGTTGACGCGCCTCAGAATCTCCATCCTGAGCTCGTAGCTGCCCTGGCTGCCGGCGAGATCCTCGGGCCGCAGCTCGCGCAGGAAGCTCTGGAACATGTCCTGCAGTCGCGGCCGGTTCGGTTCGATGACGTCGACGGTGTCCTGGGTCGGCAGCTCCAGCGTGAGCTTGAGCTTCAGATAGGTCGGCTTGCCGTCGGCCGTCTGCATGTTCACGACGATGTCGGGCAGGGTGTAGAACACCACCCCATCGGGGCCGTCGGCGATCTGGGCCGCGTTCTTGTCGGTGGGGCCCTTGGCCTCTTCCTCGCCGCCCTTCTTGCCGGATTTCGAGCCGTGGTGGCCGGCCTTGGCGTGGCCGTGGCCGCCCAGCATCATGAAGGCGCCGCCGCCGTCCACCAGCACCAGGCCGGCGACCGCGCCCATGATGATGAATTTGAGCGGCGGCCGGCGCCGGGAGGGGGTTTCGGCCGCGCCTTCCGCGCCCTCGCCGTCGGTCGGCGGCGCGGCGTCCGCATCGACCTCGGCTGACGGCTCGCTCACCTTGGGCTTTTTCCTGAACAGCGCCATCTTCGTCCCGCCGGGCCGGCCGTCCGCGCAGGGAGGGTCCGGAGCTGAGACCCATGCATCGGCCGCAATGGTTAAGGATGGGTTTTAACCATAATTCCGGGCTGCAGATTTTGCCGGGCGGGTTTCGCATGCGGCACGGCGTTAACCTTTCTATTTGTTGATTTTATTGGGGAATATTCTGGCCCGAGGGTTGCATCGGTGGCTTGCGAAACCACGCTCGCCAAGGGCCTTCGATGGACAATGTTCTTTACGTCGGATTGTCGCGCCAGATGGTGCTCCAGCACGAGATGGACGTGATCGCCAACAACGTGGCCAACGTCGACACCACCGGCTTCAAGGTCGAGGCCCTGATGGTGCAGACCGACCCCGAGAAAATGCAGACCAGCCCGGGCTCGCCGCTGTCCCCGAGCGTCAACTTCCCGCTCGACGCCGGCGTGGTGCGCGACTTCACCCAGGGCGAACTCAAGCCCACCGGCGGCGCCCTGAACATGGCGATCCAGGGTCAGGGTTTCTTCAAGGTCTCCACCCCCAACGGCGAGCGCTACACCCGCGACGGCGCCTTCACCCTCGACGCCCAGGGACGCCTGGTCACCGCCGACGGCGATACGGTGGAGGGGGAGGGCGGCGACATCACCCTGGATCCGGTCAAGGGACCGCTCAGCGTCTCGGCCGACGGCACCATCAGCCAGCAGGGCCAGGTGATCGGCAAGCTGGGGGTGGTCACCTTCTCCTCGCTGTCGGCGCTCACCAAGCAGGGCGACGGCCTCTACAGCAACGACACCAACCTGCAGCCGCAAGCCTCGCCCGACGCGAAGATCCGCCAGGGCATGCTCGAGCAATCGAACGTGCAGCCGATCACCCAGATCACCAGGCTGATCCAGGTCAGCCGCGCCTACGAAAACGTCTCCCAGATGATGGATCAGACCGGCCAGCTCTCGAGCAACGCCGTCGATCGTCTGGGCAAATTAACCACCAACTGAGGAGGAGCCTGAATGCGTGCGCTCTCCACCGCAGCAACGGGCATGGCGGCCCAGCAGCTGAACGTCGAGGTGATCTCGAACAACATCGCCAACATGAACACCGTCGGCTTCAAGCGCCAGCGGGCCGAGTTCCAGGACCTGCTCTATCAGGACCTCGAACGCGCCGGCGCCCAAAGCTCCTCGAACGGCAACACCGTGCCGACCGGCATCCAGGTGGGGGCCGGGGTCAAGACCGGCTCGGTCTACCGGATCATGGACGAAGGCTCGATGACCCAGACGGGCAACCAGCTCGACCTGGCGGTCAACGGCCGCGGCTATTTCCAGGTGCAGATGCCGGACGGCTCGACGTCCTACACCCGCGCCGGCAACCTCTCGACCAACCAGGACGGCCAGCTGGTCACCTCCGACGGCTATCTGGTCATCCCGCAGATCACCATTCCGGCGAACTCGACAGCCATCACCGTGTCGCAGACGGGCCAGGTGCAGGTGACCACGCCCGGCCAGACCACGCCCCAGGTGGTCGGCCAGCTGACCCTGGCCAATTTCATGAACGAGGCGGGCCTGGAGGCGACCGGCGGCAACCTGTTCCAGGTGTCCGGCTCGTCCGGTCCGGCGGTGACCGGCAATCCCGGGGACCCCGGCTTTGGGGGCCTGATGCAGGGCTACACCGAGGCCTCGAACGTCGATGCGGTGACCGAGATCACCTCGCTCATCACCGCCCAGCGCGCCTACGAGATGAACTCCAAGGTGGTCTCCACCGCCGACCAGATGCTGTCGACGACCAACCAGATGAAGTCCTGACGCCATGATCCGCAAGACCACCCGCGCCCTCACCGTCGGACTGGCGGTGGCCGTGGCGGCCCTGGCGCTGCTGCTCGGCCCCCGTCCGGCCTTCGCCATCGCGGTCGACCTCCGCCCCGACCTGTCCGCGCCGAACGGCCGGGTGACGCTGGGCGACCTGTTCGAGGATGCGGGCGCCGCTTCGAACGTGGAAGTCGCCGTCGGCGGCCAGACCGGGGGCTCGCTGGTGCTCGATGCGCGCCGGGTGCAGGCGCTCGCCGCCGCCCACGGCCTGGAATGGTCCAACGTCAGGGGGCTCGGGCGGCTGATCGCCCGGGTCGATTCGGGGTCGACGCGTGAAAGCCGCAGCAGCCGCAGCGTCCGAGGCGGCGAGGTGCTGACCTATGCGCGCGACTTCGTCGCCGGCGACATCGTCGAGGCCGAGGACATCGTCTGGGCGTCGCCATCCGGCTTCGGCGCGCCGATCGATGCGCCCCGCGACGCCCGCGCCGTGATCGGCGAGGCCGCCCGCCGTCCGCTGCGGGCCGGGACCGCCGTCTCGCGCGCCGATCTCTCCCCACCCAAGGTGATCAAGCGGGACGAGCTGGTTTCGGTCGCCTATTCGGCCGGGGGCGTGAAGCTGGTGCTGCAGGGCAAGGCCATGTCCGCCGCCGCCGTCGGCGAGGCCGTCGACATCATGAACCCCGGCTCCAAGAAGGTGATCCAGGCCGTGGCGATCGGCCCGGACGAGGCCGTCGTCGGTCCCGACGCCGAGCGCGCGAGGGCGAGCGGCGCCTCCAATCCCAAGCTGTTCGCATCCCTGAACTGAGGTAGCACCCATGCGTTCGTCCGCCATCGTCGCCTTCGCCGGACTGGGCCTGATGCTCAGCGCCTGCGGAACCGTCAAGGATGCGGTCCGCGGCCCCAAGCTCACGGACATGGACAACCACGCCCTGGCCGCTTCCATGCAGGCCTCGCCCGCGGTGATCGCCTCCAGCGTCAAGCCGGCTACCCCGCCGGCGGCCTCGACCGCCAATTCGCTGTGGCGGGCGGGCGCGCGCGCCTTCTTCATCGACCAGAGGGCGAGCCGCCCTGGCGATATATTGACAGTATTGATCGCTATTGACGACAGCGCCAAGCTTTCGAACAACACCTCGTCCCAGCGCCAGAACGCCACCCAGGGCCAGATCTCCCACGTCCTGGGGCTGGAAACGGCCCTGGCCAAGATCATGCCCAAGGGCTTCGACCCGGCGAACGCGATCAATCAGAGCGGCACGACCTCTTCAGCGGGGACCGGGACGGTCGCCCGCCAGGAGCAGATCACCTTGACCGTCGCGGCGGTGGTCACCGGCGTGCTGCCCAATGGCAACCTGATCATCCAGGGCAGCCAGGAAGTGAAGACCAACAACGAGCTGCGCGAGCTCACCGTCTCGGGCATCGTGCGCCCCGAGGACATCTCGTCCACCAACACCATCAACCACACCCAGATCGCCGAAGCCCGCATCGAATATGGCGGCCGCGGCGACCTGACCCGCGTGCAGAAGACCCCGGCCGGCCAGGCGATCGCCGAATCGCTGTCGCCGTTCTGACGGCGGGAACCGGCGAAGCTTGGGGCCATTAGAGCAGGTGTCGGCAGGGATGTGGGCGATGGCGAGGATGCGGACGCTGGCGGGTGTGGGCGTCGTCCTGGCGGCCGTCGCGGTCCTGGCCGCCTGCACCCACCCGCAGGGACTGCTCAGCTTCAGTCCGCAATACCGGTTCGGCTACGACGACAAGGGGACCTCCGCGGCCCTGGCCTATGGCATGCCCAACAGCGACGACGTCGCCCTGATGCTCGAATGCCCCAAAGGCACGGGCCGCATCGAATTGACCGATACCGAGCACGGCGAGGCCACGACCGCCATCATGCTCACGTCGGATGGGCGCAAGACCCGCGTGCCGGTCCATTTCGAGGATGTCCAGGACGCAAGCAACGACCCGCAGGTCATGGTGGGCCATCTGCCTGCATCGGCCGCGGCCCTGCAGGCCTTGCGCCGATCGGGCGTCATCGAGGTGTCGAACGGGGCCAAGGCCTATTCCATCACGGTCGCCCCGGGCGAACGGGCGGGCGTGGAGCGTTTCTTCCGGGAGTGCGGCTAGCGCCCTGCGTCAGGCGTGCGGCCCGTGCATGAAGCTGGCGACCAGCGAGCCGGCCACCAGCCGCCAGCCATCGACCAGCACGAAGAAGATCAGCTTGAACGGCAGGCTCACAACCACCGGCGGCAGCATCATCATGCCCATGCTCATCAGCACGCTGGCCACCACCAGGTCGATGACCAGGAAGGGCACGAACAGCAGAAAGCCGATCTCGAAGGCGCGCTTCAGCTCCGAGATCATGAAGGCCGGCGCCACCACCTGCAGCGGCAGGGCGGCCTCGGTCTTGGGCTTGGGGGTCTTGGAGAGCCGGATGAACAGGCCGAGGTCGTCGCGGCCGACCTGTCCCAGCATGAACATCTTCACCGGCTGGGCCGTGGCGGTGAAGGCCTGCGGGAGCTCCATCTTGTGGTCGAGCAAGGGCTTGATCCCGGCCTGGTAGGAGGCCTGGAAGGTCGGGGCCATGATCATGGCGGTCAGGAACAGGGCCAGGCTGACCAGCACCGCGTTGGGCGGGCTTTGTTGCAGCCCGAGCGCCGTGCGCAGCAAGGACAGCACCACGGTGATCCGCACGAACGAGGTGGTCATGATCACGATCGACGGGGCCAGGGATAGCACCGTCATCAGGCCCACGAGCTGGACCACCCGGTCGGTCAGGCCGCCGCCGGAGCCCAGGTTGACGTTGATCGCGGCCGCCCCGCCCCCCGCCGCGGCCGCCTGGGCCACGGCCAGGGCCGGGAAGATCAGGGCCGCGAGGGTGGCGACGGCGGAGATGATCGCCGCACGCTTCAGCTCATTGCGGCTGGGCAGCTGCACGGCCTGACGCAGGATCGCCCAGAGCCGCATCAGCCGGCGCTCCGGCTGGCGCGCCCAGAGCCGGCGGAAGAGTCTACCTCGGTCAGGAGGCGGCCTTCGCCCAGCAGCAGCAGGTGCTCGCGCCCGTCGCAGCGGACCAGCACCAGCCGCCGCTGAGGGTCCAGCATCAGGCTCTCGACCAGGGAAAGCCGCCGTTCGGCCGGGGTGCGCAGCCGCAGCACGGCCAGGGGTGCGAAGCGCCGCACCAGCACCAGCGCCAGGCCGCCGAGCCCGAGGGTCACGGCCAGGGCGGCCATCATGCGGAGGATGTCGGCGAAGGACATGGGTCTGGGGAACTGCGATTCTAGCGGCCTGACGGCAGGCTTGGCCCCGGGGGTCTTAACGCCGCCTTAACCATAAGTTCGCCGATAGAAAGATCGCGTTAACCCTCTTCCTTCACCGTCCGGCAACACTCGAGGCAGGCGCCGGACGATGGATATCAACGCTATCCCATTGTTTTCCATGCTGAAATCACGGCTTGGCTATATCAATGCGCGTGAGCAGCTGATCTCCCAGAACGTCGCCAACGCCGACACCTCCGGCTACGCGCCCAAGGATCTGCAGGCGTTCAACGTCAGCCAGGCGATGGAGGGCGATGGGCCGCAGACCGGCGTGGTCCGGCCGGTGATGACCGACCCCGGCCACCTCGCGCCCAAGGACCTGCAGTCGCAGGTGCAATGGAAGGTGGTCGACTCGGAGGGGTCGCAGGGCTCGCTCAGCGGCAACAAGGTCACCCTCGAGGACGAGATGACCAAGATGACCAACTCGCGCATGGATTACGAGGCGGCCGTCGGATTCTACCAGAAGGCCATGAGCCTGTTGCAGATGGCCGCCAAACCGCCCGGCAAGTGAGGACATTCGTCATGGCCGATCCGACCAATCCCGTCTCCAGCATCATGTCCATCGCCGCCTCGGCCCTGCACGCCCAGCAGCAGCGCATGCGCATCATCGCCGAGAACATCGCCAACGCGGACTCGGTCGCCAAGGACTCCAACGGCGATCCCTACCGGCGCCAGGCGGTGGTGTTCGAGCCGGACACCGTCGCGGGCGGCATGGGCGTGAAGGTGGCTCAGGTGGCGCCCGACCAGACCCCGTTCAAGCAGGACTACGAGCCGGGCAACCCGGCCGCCGACAAGAACGGCTACGTCAAGCTGCCCAACGTCGAGCCCCTGGTGGAGGCGCTCGATATGAAGGAGGCGCAGCGCGCCTATGACGCCAACCTCAATGTCATCGAGTCCGCCCGCTCCATGCAGATGCGCACCCTCGACCTCCTGAAGCAGTAGGGCGCTAGCGCATGATCACCTCGCTGCTCGCCGCCAAGGCCTATGCCGCCGCCCAGGCCCAGACGCCCGGGCAGCCCGGCGCCATCGACGGCGACGCCGCCAAGCTCGGCGGCGCCCCGAACTTCGGCGAGGTGCTGAACAACGTCCTGTCCGACACCATCCACCAGTCGCGCCAGGCGGAATCCCAGATCGTCGCCGGGGTGCAGGGCAAGACCGACCTGGTCAACGTGGTCACCGCCATCTCCTCGGCGGAGACATCGCTGCAGACGGTCATGGCCGTCCGCGACCAGGTGATCGCCGCCTACCAGCAGGTCATGCAGATGCAGATCTGACATCCCGATGGGATGTCACCCCCGCGCCAGTCTCAGGAACTCCTCGCGGGTGCGGTGGTCGTCGCGGATGACGCCGAGCAGGGCGGAGGTGGTCAGCGAGCTGCCGGGCGAGTTCACCCCGCGCATGGTCATGCAGCTGTGCTCGGCCTCGATCAGCACGCCGACGCCGTGCGGCTTCAGCACCTCGAAGATGGCGTCGGCGACCTCGGCGGTCATCTTCTCCTGGATCTGCAGCCGCCGCGCGAAGCCGCGCACCACCCGCGCCAGCTTGGAGATGCCGACCACCCGGTTGGTGGGCAGATAGCCGACGTGGGCCCGCCCGATCACCGGCAGCATGTGGTGTTCGCAGAAGCTGACGAAGCGGATGTCGCGCAGCAGCACCATCTGGTCGTAGCCGCCCACCTCCTCGAAGGTGCGCTCCAGATATTCGCGCGGATCGACGTCATAGCCGGCGAACATCTCGCGATAGCTGCGGATCACCCGGCCCGGCGTGTCGCGCAGACCCTCGCGGTCGGGATCATCGCCCGCCCAGCGGATCAAGGTTCGCACCGCCGCCTGGGCCTCCTCGGGCGTCGGGCGGTCCTCGGACGCCCGGGTCCCATCCTCGTGCGGCGGCGGGGTGCCGGCCCGGATGGCGAGCACGGCGCGCTCGTGGAAATCCTTGCGGGCGTCGGGCTCGTCCATGCTGCCTCGCTGAAACGTATCGCTTCGTTAACCATACACCCGGCAAATCTCGCCGGGTGGGCGCGGCTTCAATGGCGCCCGTGCGGAGAATTGTAACGCATGAACGGCGCCCAGGTCCTAGACGTCGCCCGCGACGCCATCTGGCTCACCCTGCAGCTTTCGGCCCCGATCATGGTCGTCGGCCTCATCGTGGGCGTGGTGATCGGCCTGTTCCAGGCCCTGACCCAGGTGCAGGAGGCGACCCTGATCTTCGCCCCCAAGATCCTGGTGGTGTTCGTCACCCTGCTCATCACCCTGCCCTTGATGGGAGCCCTGATGGGCGGGTTCATGCGCCATATCGCCGACCGCATCGCCTCCATGTGAGGCAAGAGCGAGCTGAGGTGAGATTGAACCGCCTGCGTCGAGTTGGGATGGCCGCCCCGCCAGGAGGGACGCGCAGGCTGATGTGGGACATCGGCCAAGCGGTCCGACGCCGCGGGCGGCCATCCCAGCTCGACCCGAAGGGCCGTCGCCTTTTGCCGAGCGGGTGCGTCGAAGACCTTGCCGGTAGTCCCACTACCGGCTGCGGCCTTCTCCTGCCCGCTCGACAAAATGCGGCGGCGCAGACGGTCCAATCTCGCCTCAGCTCGCTCTAATGGAGCCGCTCGGCCTGCCCGCCAACGTCTATGCCGCCGGACTGGTGTTCGCGCGGGTCGGCGCCTTGGTGATGCTGATCCCCGGGATCGGCGAGGCCTTCGTGCCGCCGCGCGTCCGCCTCGGCCTGGCGCTGCTGCTGGCCCTCTGCGTGGCGCCCATCGCCGCGCACACCCTGCCGCCGATCCCCTCGACCGTCGGCGAAATGGGCGGCCAGGTGCTGAAGGAGCTGCTGATCGGGCTGATGCTGGGGGCGCTGCTGCGCATCTTCCTCGCGGCCCTGTCGGTGGCGGGCGAGGTGATCGCGCTGCAGACCACCCTGGCCTTCGCCCAGACCGCCAATCCGCTGCAGGCCCAGCCGGGGGGGGCGATCGCCAGCTTCCTGTCGCTGCTCGGCCTGGTGCTGCTGTTCGCCACCGATATGCACCACCTGTTCATCGCGGCCATCGCCCGCTCCTACACCCTGTTCGCCCCGGCGAGCCACGTGCTGGTCCAGGACGCCGCCACCGTGGCCCTGCAGGCGGTGTCCGCGACCTTTTCCCTGGGCGTGCAGATGGCCGCGCCCCTGATGGTCTTCGCCCTGGTGTTCAATGTGGCGCTGGGGCTGGTCGGGCGGGTGATGCCCCAATTCCAGGTGTTCTTCGCCGGCGCGCCCCTGACCCTGCTTCTGGGCCTGTCGATGTTCGCCCTGAGCCTCGGCGCCGGCATGCTGATCTGGCTCGACCGCTATCGCGAGTTCCTGCGGCTGTTCACCTGAGCCGCCATGGCTGACGACACCGATCAGTCAAACAAGACAGAGGAGCCGACAGGCAGGCGGCTCGACGAAGCGCGCAAGAACGGCGACATCGCCAAGTCCGCCGACCTCGCCTCCTGGGCGTCGCTGGCGGGAGTGGCCGGGACCATCGCCATCGCCGGCGGCTGGGTCTGCCGCGACCTTGCCGGGAGCTTGCTGCCGTTCCTGCAATCGCCGGACGCCTTCCAGCTCGATGGCGGCGGGGCCGTCGACGTGTTCCGCCGCGCGCTCACGGCCGCGGCCCCGGCCATGATCGTGGTGCTGGGCGCGGGCATGATCAGCGGCGTGGCCGGCAATGTCATCCAGCAGGGCTTCATCTGGTCGACCGGGCGGATGAAGCCCGACCTCAGCAAGCTTTCGCCGGCCGAGGGTTTCAAGCGATTGTTCGGCATCGACGGCCTGGTGCACTTCCTCCGCTCGGTCCTGAAGATCGTCATCGTGGCCTGGGTGGCGTATGCCTCGCTCAAGCCCCATGCCGCGGACCTCCAGGGCCTGGCCGGCATGGAGCCGGCCAGCGTCCTGCCCTTCGCCGCCCAGCTGATCCGCTCGCTGGCGATCTCGGTGCTCGTCTTCCTGGGCGGCGGCGCGGTGATCGACTGGATCTGGCAGCGCCAGCGCTTCATGCAGCGCATGCGGATGAGCCGCGAGGAGTTGAAGGAAGAGGTCCGCCAGTCGGAAGGCGATCCGCACGTCAAGGCCAAGCTCCGCCAGATCCGCAACGAGCGCGCCCGCCGACGGATGATCCAGCAGGTGCCCAAGGCCACGGTGGTGATCGTCAACCCGACCCACTACGCCGTGGCGCTGCGCTACCAGCAGGGGGTGACCGAAGCGCCGGTCTGCCTGGCCAAGGGCATCGACCGGGTCGCCCTGCGCATCCGCGAGGTGGCCGAGGACGCCAAGGTGCCGGTGATCGAGGATCCGCCGCTGGCGCGGGCGCTCTATGCCGCGGTGGAGATCGACGAGGCCATACCGGTCGGCCACTATCAGGCGGTGGCCAAGATCATCGGCTTCGTGCTGAACCAGGCCAAGCGGCGCCAGGCGCCCCCGCGGCCGATGAGCCGGCTTTAGGGCGACCACGAGGGAACATCGCCAATGACGGCGAGGAATAGGTGGGGATCAGGGGAAGGGGCCTGGCGCCTTCAATTCTGTCTGCCAAATATCCGGGAACGCAGAGGTTTCGGATTGGCGGTCTCAATGGCGGCGAGCCGATTCTGGAGGAATTAGGCTGCTTTGGCAAAGGCCAGCGAGCCGAAGAATTTTTCGTAGCTGGCCACCATGCCGAGTTCCTCGGCGACTTTGCGCAAACTGAGCCGCTTTAGGAGCCCCACGGTTATCGGCCGCTTCTCATCCCAGTGAATTATCGACGAGTAGAAATCCTGCGCCAAGCTGGATGAAAGCAGTTCATGAATGAAGCAGGCCTCCGCTTCCGACGAACAGGAAAGAAAATAGACTGTGTCGTCGAACACGACTGGCCGCCCATCAACAGGGCCAACCACCATAAATCCCAGCTTCTTATAGAAGCCGGAGATAGCCACCTTCCAAGGCGAAAAAGTGTATCCTCCCACGCCAAATATCGAGAAGCGGGGATTCTTCTGATAAATCGCACTCTTGCGCTGATCTAACAA
Source organism: Caulobacteraceae bacterium (assembly GCA_036509495.1). Classification (GTDB taxonomy): domain Bacteria; phylum Pseudomonadota; class Alphaproteobacteria; order Caulobacterales; family Caulobacteraceae; genus JANWHQ01. The sequence continues at coordinate 537 of DATCFQ010000694.1, read as the reverse complement.
ATCGCCGTGCTTGCAAAGATATTTCCACGTCGAAGGGTAATCACTCCTGATATAGCCGGTATCCTGCCCGACAAATTGCTGAGGAACAATCATCTCACCACGAGGGACCGCTCTGCCGTTACCGATATCGGAACTCTTCAGGAATGGCAGAAGCATCTCGTGCTCGATACGTACGGGTTCGTTGAAGCCATTGCTAAGGCTAAATTCATTACCGCGAAGCTCCATAATCTTTGAACAGTCGTGCTTTATGCCAGATCGCCAGACATATTTCGGATCGTTCCCCCCAAGACTCTTTGTACGTTCGTAGCCCATAAGGTTGGAGATCAGGCTTTGACCATCAAAGCCCAATGTTTGCCTGTGTTCGGTAGACTCTAGCGTGTCATACACTAGACACTCCTGTTTGGTCGCAGGGATGCCTAGCTCCAGGACAAAAAGACAGGCATCTACAGAAGCGCCAAACTCAGACAGCGCGTCGATTTTGTACATCGTGGCGGAGCTTACTGGTCGGTCGTTCGTCCACATTTGATTCATCACTTT